>DATEGL010000302.1:0-9564 GCA_035280145.1 Candidatus Dormiibacterota bacterium
GAGACCGTGGACGCCTCGAACCTGGACGAGCTGACGGCCTACGCCGACCGCTACCTCGAGAAGGTCAAGTCCGGGATCGTAACCGTAGTCGCCGGCGACAAGTTTGTCATCAAGGTGTCGAAGGACCTGACCAAGCAGTACGATGCCAACCGCCTGAAGACGCTCTTCGGCAAAGGCGGAGGCCCGGCCCACCTGGTGCGGGGCACGCTGACCGTTACCGCGGACGAAGCTTTCCAACGCCTTGCAGACGTCTTGAAATGACCAAGTTCAAATTTCTCCGCAAACGCAGCGAGTACTACCGGCACTTCACCGTGCTCGATATCGGCACGGACCTGATCAAGGTTCTGGTCGTGCGCCGCGAGGGCCCGGATGGCGAGGTGCTGGGCGTCGGGCGGGAGCCCCAGGCGCCGGCCGCCATGTCTGGAGGGGCGATCGCCGATCTGGAATCGGTGATCCAGTCGTGCAACCGCGCCCTCGAGGCGGCCGAAGACATGGCGAAAACGGTGCCTGGCCAGGTCGTGGTCGGCATCGCCGGCGAGCTGATCAAAGGCTTCTCGTCGACCATCGCTTACCCGCGCGAGAACTCGAAGTCCCGCGTTCGTTCGAGCGAGATGTCGACCATGCTCCAGATGGTGCAGCGCCGCGCCTTACGTGAGGCCCAGCACCTTCTTGAGATGGAGCGGAGCTACGGGCAGCTCGAGGCGCGCCTGGTCCACTCGGCAATCACCAACGTTCGGGTCGACGGTTATCCGGTGACCAACCCCGTCGGCTTCACGGGCAAGAACCTCGAGGTCACAGTCTTCAACACCTTCGCGCCGATGACTCACATCGATGCCGTCGAGACCGTCGTCAGAGAGCTCGATCTCGAGCTCGCGGCGGCCGTGGCCCAGCCGTACGCGCTGGCTCGCGCATGCGCAAACGAGGAGATCTGGGCCGAGGGCGGTCTCTTCGTCGATGTCGGCGGCGGAACAACGGATGTGGCGCTGATACGTGATGGCGGTGTCGAGGGTACGCGCATGTTCAACCTGGGCGGACGTGCATTCACGCGGCGCATCGCGCTTGCCTTCGGCCTCAGCTACGAAGAGGCCGAGGCGCGCAAGCTGCGCCACTCCGAAGGTCTTCTCTCGTCGGAGCAGCACCGCCAGGTCGGCGAGCTGCTGAGCTCCGACGCCGAAGTGCTGCTCCAGGGCCTCGCCTTGAGCATCAAGGAGCTGTCACGCGGAGAACGGCTTCCTTCCAACATCTATCTGTGTGGTGGCGGAAGCCTCCTTCCAGAGCTGACGCTCGAGATGGTCAAGAACAACTGGACAGCAGGCCTGCCGTTCCCGCGCGAGCCGCGCGTGCGGCACCTCGTCCCGCCCGATGTACGAAACCTGACAGACTCCACGGGTCAACTTTCGAGTCCCCAGGACATCGCCCCGATGGGCCTGGCCAACCACGCGTTGCGAACAGAAGCGGAGGAGCGCGACATGGTGAACACCGTCATGAGACGGGTCCTAGGCGCTATAAAGGTTTGAGCAGACTGCCAGGAGACCTCTAGACGACATGGCCGCCAACCCGATTTACGTCGAGTCTGAGGAAGAGATTCCCGAGCTCGTAGAGCGCTTGCGCCGCTATCACGGCGAGGACACCATGCTGGTGCTGCCGATGCGCTCACGCATCGGCCAGAGCCGCTTCAACTTCCAGCTGCTGCGCAACTACTCGGCGCGGCTCGGCAAGCGAGTGACGGTCGTCTGCGACGACCCGGCCGTGCAGAAGATGGCATCCGAGACCGGTTTTCCGGTGTACGGGGCTGTCGGTCCGGAGGGCCAGGGCATCCCGTCCGAAGCCGAAGCGCCGGCACCGATCCCTCGCTGGTGGCAGCGCAGGCGGTCGACACCCACCACGCACATCGGCATCTCCGCGCCGACTCGCTTGCTTACCAAGACCGCGACCGAGCTGAAGCCGGGTCGTTTCCTGCTTTACGTGACAGCGGTCACGCTGGTCCTCGTTGGCGTATTTGCCGCGGCAGTGTTCGTGCCATCCGCATCGGTGACTCTGGTCGCGCAAGCTGAGCCGTTCAGCACGAAGGATGTCGAGATCCAGGCTCAGCCGGGCAAGGCGCCGATCAAGGTCCGCTCGGTGAGCATCAGCCGTTCCAGCTCGCAGGGATTCAAGGTCACGGGATCGGTCGACGTGTTGCTTGAGCCCGCCATCGGCCAGGTCGTCTACAAGAACGACCTGCAGGACCCCAACCTCCGATCCGGCTCACCCGGGCTGCTTTTCAAGTATGGACAGCGACTGATGAACTCCAATGGCCTCGAGTTTGCCCAGACGTCTGGCGACACCGTTGTGCCGTGGAACGGTGGCCAGAAGACCGTCAATGTGATCGCGGTGAAACCGGGGACCTCAGGCAACGTAGGCAGCAACACGATCACCCAGATCGAGAACTGCTGTGACCCGTTCGACGGCTCCAAGGTCCACGTTACCAACCCTCAGGCCACGGGCGGAGGGACGGATCCTTCCTCAACACCCCAGATGACCGAGTCGGACTTCGACGCCGCGCGAGCCCAGCTCGAACAGTCGCTGCACCAGCAGATAGCCCAGGAGCTCTCAGGCGGCGCTCAGCAGGGCGAGAAGTTGGCTGAGACCATCATCTTCAGCCCGCCTCAATTCACGACCGACCACCAGCCGCAGGACAAGGTCCCGACCTTCACAGGCACGATGACGGTCAGCGGAGAAGGGGATTTCTACGTTGACGCCGACGTGATCCAGGCTTTCAAGACGCATCTGTCCCAGCTCGTGCCGAACAACCGGCAGCTGCTGACGGAGAGCCCGATCCAGGTCACTTATCGCCTCCTCAGCTCGGCCAAGGGCGGGCAGCTGATCTTTGTAGGCACTGCTTCCGCCTACGTGGCGCCGAAGCTCGACGAGCAGATGATTCGCGCCGCGATCGTGGGCCGGCCTGTTGCGCAGGCTCGCTTCTATCTCGAGAAGCTGCAAATCCGCTCGGTGGCGATCAAGGAAGAGCCGATGGCGCTCCCTCTGATGCCGGTGCTCGATCGCCGCATCACCCTGCACTACGTCGTCCAGTCAAATGCGCCGTCGGCCTCGGCTGCTTCGCAGGGCTCACCAACACCGTCGCCGTCGCCCACACGTACTCCGTAGTGAGGGTGCTGGCGATAGATCCCGGTTCGAAAAGGGTGGGCATAGCCGTCAGCGACCCGACCGGAACCATCGCCCAGGCGCTGCCGACGGTGGCCGCGGAGCCGCGTGAGACGCTCGTCGCACGCCTCGTGGAGATCGCGAGCGCCCGGGAGGCGGCGCGCATCGTGGTCGGCCTGCCTCGACGCCTGGACGGGTCCGATGGGCCGGAGGCAAAAGCGGCCCGGGAACTGGCGGCAGCGCTTCGCGACGCCTCCCGGCTGCCGGTCGACCTGGTGGACGAACGCCTCACCACAGCTGCCGCCGAGAGGGCCATGATCAGCGGGGGGGTGAAGCGGGCCAGACGCCGGGTGGCGATCGACGGGGTGGCGGCCGCGCTGCTCCTGCAGTCCCACCTGGACCGGAAATGAGCGAGCAAGTAACTCTCATCGACGAACAGGGCGTCGAGCGCCGGTTCACGCTCCATGACGCGTTCGACGTGGATGAGGTGAGCTACTACCTGGTCGAAGATGCCAGCGAACCGGAACGTGTGCTGCTGCTCCGCGAAACTGACGCCGGGCTCGAGACGGTGAACGGCGATGAGTTCAGTCGGGTGATGGCGGCCCTCGAGAAGGATGACGTCGAATGAGACGGGTCATCACGATCGTCCTCATCCTTGCCTTGCTCGGACTTGGCGCCTCGCGCGGCCTCGACTGGTGGAACTTCAACGTCAACACACCGGTGTCGACCTCAGACCACAGCGTGGCCTTCCACGTCGATCCTGGGGAGACCCCCACGCAGATCGGCACCGACCTGTTCGACCTGGGCCTCATCCGCAGCACAATCGCTTTTGACCTGTACACGAGGCTGACCAACGCAGGTCCGAAGTTCGAAGCAGGGACGTTCAAGCTCAACACCAACATGACGTTGAGCCAGATCGTGTCCGCGCTCCAGCATGGACGTCCCGACCAGATCGCGATCACGTTCAAAGAGGGCCTTCCTCTGCGGGAGCAGGCCAAAGTCGTCGACGGCAAGAAGCTGACGACGATCAGCGGCTCGGCCTACCTGCAGGCGGCGAAGGACCTCTCGCTGGCGACCACGTACAAGTTCCTGCCGGCGCAGAGTGCCAACCCCGACTTTCCTTACGAGGGCTACCTCTTCCCGGATACGTATCTGGTCGATCCGACGGCCCGGGCCAAAGACCTCGTCCAGGAGCAGCTGGGCCAGTTCGCTGTCGTCTTCTCCGCCGACTGGCAAGCCCAGATCGCGCAGGCGACTTCTGCCCGTCCGGCGGAAGACATCCGCACCATCGTGATCCTCGCCTCGATGGTTGACCGGGAAGCGAACGAGAAGACGCCGACCGACCGCGGCAACGTCTGCAGCGTTTACTACAACCGGCTAAAAATCAACATGTCTCTTGGCGTCGACGCCACGCTGCTCTATGCGTTGGGCCGTCTCACTCCCGAGCCGACGGCGGCCGAGCTCGTGCTGGACACCCCTTACAACACGCGCAAGCACACCGGCCTGCCGCCCGGTCCCATCAGCAACCCGGGCAAAGCCGCATTGACCGCGTGCGTCAGCCCACCGAAAACCGATTACCTCTTCTACTTCACCGACCGCCAGGGCACGACGCACTTCGAGACGAACCAGAAGGACTTCGAGTCCGACAAGCAGAAATACGGCGTGAGCGGCACCTGAAAGTTTTTCTGCTGGGACGGGAAATCTCGTATTCCCGGAGCCCGGCAATGCAGAGCGCAGCCTTCCGCGCTCTGGACATGGCCGGCTGGACGTACGAGCTCCTCGACGTCGCGCCGGAGGAGCTGCATGCTGCAGTGGAGGGCCTGCGGGCGCCCGACGTGGCCGGCGCGAATGTCACCATCCCTTACAAGCAGAGCGTCATGGACCAGCTGGATACTGTCGACGCTGAGGCCCTGCGCGCCCGCGCCGTCAACACGATCGTCAACGCGGACGGCCGGCTGACCGGCTACAACACAGACATCCGCGCTATCGACGCGGCGATCGCACTGACCGGTGTCGAGCGCCGCGACCTGAAGGCCGTAATCCTCGGAGCCGGTGGAGCGGCTCGCGCCGCGGCGGTGGCGCTGGAAGGCGCTCACGTCACTTTTGTGACGCGACATCCGGACAGCCCAGACCTGCCGGGCCGGACGGTCGGGTGGGGCGAAGCCGCGGCGGCGACGCGTACCCGCGAGGCGGGGCTCCTCATCAACGCGACCCCGCTCGGCCGGCGCGACGAGATGCCGCTGCGCCCCAACGCGCTGCCCAAGGCGGGAGCAGTGATCGACCTCGTGTACATCACGGGCGGAACGCCGCTCATCAGGAAAGCGCGGTCGCTCGGCCTGCCGGCGGTCGACGGCTGGGAGGTGCTGCTGTCACAGGGAGCCGGCGCGTTCGAGCTCTGGACCGGAAAGAGCGCGCCTGTCGACGCGATGCGCGAAACTCTCTCGCCGTGAATCAGTACCTGATCGCGGCGCTATGGGCCGTGGTTGGCGCGGCGGCCGGATTTGGGGTGAGGCGCGGCTCCGTGGTCCTGGCCCGCCTGGAGGAGCTGGAGCCGGGCAGCAAGTGGTGGCAGGAGTACGGCCCTCCAGTCGTTGCCGGGATCGCTTTTGCCGTCTACGGCTACGAGATCAGCTCGTTCCCACTGCTGCTGGTGCGGAGCGTATTCGTGCTTGCGCTGGTCCAGGTCATCTTCTTCGACTTCGAGCACCACCTGATCCTGGACCGCGTTCTTTTCCCGGCCATGGCGTTCGCCCTGCTCGTCACGCTGACGCCGCTCCTCGGCAGCCGGCTTGGGCTGTGGGAGCAGTCCTGGTGGATGGGCATCGCGATGGGCGTCGCCGCCGGCGCCCTGTTCCTGTTCATCTCGTTCCTTGGCGCCATGCTGTTCAAGTCAGAAGCGCTGGGCTTCGGTGACGTCAAGTTCGCGGTATTCCTCGGTCTCCTTCTGGGCTGGCCTTATACCTTCACCGCGCTCTTCTACGGCGTCATCCTGGCCGCCGCTGGCGCATTCGTCTTCATCGTCACGCATCGCTCGATGAAGGGGACGATCGCGTACGGCCCATACCTGGCGCTGGGAGCAATAGCCGTCCTTTTACAGATGCCCTGACTTAGGGACAATATGCGGCCATGAGCAAGCTCCTGCCCGGTGAAAACCTGATTCTCAAGCATCACCCGCACTGGATCACCTTCGTCAGCAGCCTGTACTTGCCGGTGGTTCTCCTGATCGTGGTGGCGTTCGCCGATTTCACGTTCCTCAGTCCGGCGTCGACCCTCTACACACCAAAGCTGCGGACGTTCCTGACGCTTGGCGTGCTCGCGCTCGCGATCCTGTGGGCGATCGTGGTCTGGATCCGCTGGCAGTCGACGCAGTACACGCTTACCGACCAGCGAATCACGGTCCAGACGGGCGTGTTCAGCCGCCAGGAGAAGATCATCCCGATCGACCGCGTGCAGGACTGCTCAACCAGGCAGTCGATCTTCGGCCGCATTCTCGGCTACGGACGCGTGGAGGTAGACGCCGCCGGCGCGCAGGGCGCGGACGTCCTCGACCATCTGCCGAGCCCGGGTAGCTTTCGCGACCAGGTCTTCATGCAGTCCGAGAAGCGGCGTGGAGGCCCGGCGCCGGCCGGCCCGTCGCCCGCCCAAGCACCGGCCAACCCAAGCGGCCTCTGACGTCCACGGCCGGCCGCCTCTTGCCCTGATCGGCTTCATGGGCTCGGGCAAGACACTCGTTGGCGCGCTCGTCGCGCAGCGCTCGCATGCCGCCTTCTTCGACCTCGACCACCTGGTCGAGGACCTGGCTGGAATGTCGATCGCCGAGGTCTTCGCCACCAGCGGGGAGCAGGCCTTCCGGGCGCTCGAGCAAGAGGCGCTGCCGCGAACGCTCGCGTCCGATACCGTGGTCGCGCTCGGCGGCGGTACCGCGATGAACGACGATAACTGGGAGTTGATCTCGAGCCGCGCGACGACCGTGTACCTGGAGGTGCCGTTCGAGATGCTGTGGGCGCGGATCCACACGCAGCACCACCGGCCGCTAGTCTCCGGCCGCACCGAGGCGCAGGTCCGAGAGCTGTACGACACGCGACGGGCGCGCTATGAGCTGGCGGCGCATCGCGTGGATGGCAATCGCCAGGCCGGCGAGGTCGCGGATGAGGTGATCAAGCTGTGGTCCGCCTGATCCTCGACTCGTCGGCCGGCGGTTACCCCGTGGTCATCGGCACCGACCTCAATCGGGAGCTGCGCAATGTCGTCACGCGTCTCGATCCCACGGGCGCCGCGATCATCACCGACCGCAACGTGCGGCCGTACGCGGTCAAGGTCGCCAAAGCCATCAAGCGCGCCGGGCTGAAGACCGCCATCCACGCTATCCCCGCCAGTGAGCGCTCGAAGTCCATGGCACAGCTCGAGACCGTGCTGTCCTTCCTCGAACAGCAACGGATCGACCGCGGAGGGTGCGTCATCGCTGTCGGAGGCGGCACCGTCGGCGACCTGGCCGGGCTGGCGGCGGCTATCTGGCAGCGCGGCGTTCGGCTCGTCGCGGTGCCGACCACGTTGCTGGCCATGGTGGACTCGAGCATCGGAGGGAAGACGGGTGTCAACGGGCGACGGTCGAAAAACGCCATCGGCGCCTTCTGGCAGCCGTCTGCAGTGATCGCGGACCTCGAGGCAATCGAGACGCTGCCGCCGGCGAGCTACAGGGACGCTTTCGCCGAGGTTGTAAAGTACGCCGTCGCCATGGACCGGGGCCTGTTCGATCTGCTGCAGCGCAACAGCCCGCGCCTCGCGGATCGAGACCTGTCGATGCTCGAGCGCGTGGTCTTCCGCTGTGTGGCGGCCAAGGCGCTCGTGGTAGCCAAGGACGAGCGCGAGCGGGGCCCGCGCGCCATCCTCAATTACGGACACACCGCCGGCCACGCCCTCGAAGCGGCGACCGGCTTTCGGGTCAGCCATGGCCGCGCGGTTGCCTTCGGGATGCGCGTCGCGGCCCGGATCGCAGTGGCCATGGATCTTTGCAGCCGGCGAGTGGTCGACGTGCAGGACGCGCTCCTCGACACGCTTGGCCTGCCTGAGGTGCCGCCCCGCGTCGATCCGAACCGAATCCTCGCCGCGATCGCCCTCGACAAGAAAGCTCGCCGAGGCAAGGTCGCATGGGTCATGCCGCGGAGAATCGGCCACGCGGAGGTCGGGCATTCCGTGCCGACGGTCCTGGTACGCCGCGTCGTGACAAGGTCGCTTGCATGAAGCGCGTGGTCGTCGTCAACGGGCCGAACCTGAACCTGCTCGGGACCCGAGAGCCTCACATCTACGGCACCCGGACGCTCGAGGACCTGAAGCAGGTGGTTCAGGACAAGGCGGGCGAGCTCGGCATGGAGGTGAGCTTCTTCCAGAGCAATCATGAGGGCGAGATCATCGACTTCCTCCAGAAGGAGGCGCCCGGGTCGATCGGGGTCATCCTCAACCCCGCCGCGCTGACTCACTACTCGGTGGCCCTCTACGATTGCCTCCAGGCGCTCGACGTGCCCGTGGTGGAAGTTCATATCTCGAACATTCACGCGCGCGAGGAGTGGCGCTCCAGGAGCGTGACGGCGCGCGCCGCCCGCGGCGTGATCACGGGACTCGGATTTGCGGGATATGAACTGGCACTGGAGTATCTGGCGCAGCAGGAATGATCTCGACCAACGACTTTCGCAACGGGACCATGTTCGAGATGGATGGGCAGCTCGTTTCCATCGTCACCGTGGAGCACATCAAGCTTGCACGCCAGCCGGCGGTCATCAAGACCAAGCTGCGCAATGTGCTGACCGGTTCGATCTTCGAGCAGAGTTTCAAGAGCGGCGAAAAGTTCCGGCCCGTCCGCATCGATAGCGCCGAGGCGACCTACCTGTACGCGGACGGTACGCACCATCACTTCATGGACACGAAGACCTACGACCAGGTCGCGGTCGACGAAGACATGCTCGAGGCCGTATTGCCCATGCTCAAAGAAGGCAGCACGGTGTTCCTCCAGCGCTACCAGGACAGGCTGATCGGCGTCGAGCTCCCGATCAACGTCGATCTGAAGGTCGTTTCCACCGACCCCGGTTTCCGGGGCGACACCGTGTCTGGAGCGACGAAGCCGGCGAAGCTCGAAACCGGTGCTGTGATCCAGGTTCCGCTGTTCATCCAGTCGGGAGATGTGATCCGAGTCGACACGCGGGACCAGTCGTACGTGGAGAGGGCATAAACGGGTTAAGCCCTTCTGCCGCGATCTTTAGCGTAGGATCGGGCGGTTATGAGTGAAAACGGCTCGATGGGGGCGGTACGGGTGGCCAACGAGGTGATCGCTAGCATCGCCGCATTGGCCGCATGCGAAGTCGAGGGCGTGGAGGGCATGGACGAGGCGGCGGCCAGGCATTTCGGCGATTTCGTCCGCCGTCAGGC
>DATEGL010000303.1:0-13876 GCA_035280145.1 Candidatus Dormiibacterota bacterium
GCAGACGATCCTCATGGGTCTGCAGCATGTGATGGCCATGTTCGGCGCCACGGTGCTGGTGCCGATCATCCTCGGGTTCAATCCCAACACGGTCATCTTTTTCAGCGGGGTCGCAACCCTCATCTTCTTGTTCGTCACCGGTCGCAAGGTGCCGAGCTATCTCGGCTCCTCGTTCTCGTTCCTTGGCTCCGTGCTGGCTATTCAGGGCGGAAGCAGCGGGCACCACGACCTCGCTTACGGCGGGATCCTCATCGCGGGCCTCATCTATCTCCTCATCGGGGTCGTCGTTCATTTCGTCGGCGTCAACCCGATCCGGTTCCTGCTGCCCCCCGTCGTCACCGGCACGGTGGTAGCGGTGATCGGAATCGCGCTTGCGGGGGCCGCCTGGAACAACTTCAAGGGCGATCTGTTCACCGCCACCGTGACGCTGCTCACGGCGGTCCTAGTCAGCGTCTACCTGCGGGGGTTCCCGCGTCTCCTGCCCGTGCTGTTTGCGGTCGTCGTGGGCTATGTCGTTTCGCTTATCGATCCGGGCTGTAGCGGCGCGAAGGCTGCTTGCCACGTCGACTTCTCGGGTGTCAACAGCGCGAACTGGCTCGGACTGCCGGCGTTTGCATTTCCGAGCTTTGCCAACCCTGTCCGCCAGTTCAGCCTGTTCTGGTTCATCCCGCTCATCCTCGTGGCCGAGAACGCCGGTCACGTTTTTGCGATCAGCGGGATCATGAAGCGCGACCTTTCCGAGTACCTCGGCCGGACCTTCATGGGTGACGGACTCGGCACGACGGTGAGTGCGCTGTTCGGCGGCACCGGTGAGACGACTTACGCAGAGAACATCGGCGTCATGGGCGTCACCCGCGTCTTCTCGATCTGGGTCTTCATCATCGCCGCGGTCGCCGCCATTCTCCTGGGATTCATCCCGAAGTTCGGGGCTCTGGTCGACAGCATCCCCAGCAGCGTGGTCGGTGGCATCGAGCTTTACCTGTTCGGCCTGATCGCCGTGATCGGGGCCAAGATCTGGGTCGACGCCAAGGTCGATTTCAGCAAACGGGCGAACCTTGCCGTGGCCGCGATCCCGCTCATCCTCGCCGCGGGGGGCGCCGACGTGAAGTTCGGCGACTTCGAGCTGAACAACCTCGCGCTTGGAGCGCTGGGCTCGATCGTTCTCTACCAGATCCTGCGGCCGGGCCACGTGCGCGACACCGAGAGCGAGCCCGTGGAGGTCGTCTCGGGCTAGTGTTGGGCGCGTGACCGAGAACATCGGCACGCTGCGGACGAGGTTGCGATCGGGAACGCTCCCTGAGGAGCTGCTGAAACCTGGCCGGGAAGTGGTTCTGCGCGCCGGCGGGCGGGAGGTGACTCGCGACGAGCTGCGCGCGGAGGCGGAGCGGATCGCCGGCGGTCTCCAGAGCCTCGGTGTTGGCGGCGGAAACCGGGTCGCCCTGTACGCCGCCAACTCGCTGGAATGGGTGTTCGCCTACCTCGGCGTCCTGCGGGCGGGCGGATGTGTCGTGCTGATGAACCCCGACTATCACGTGGCGGAGGCGGAGCACATTCTCAGCGATTCCGAGCCGGCTCTTGTCATCGCCGACCGGCCGCGCGCTGCCGTGATACGCGGGCTGGGACTCGAAACCGTGTTGGTGGACGAGCTCCCGCGCGGCACTTCTGCGGAGACGCCGGCGCTGACCCCCGAGAGTCCCGCAGCGATCCTCTACACGTCCGGCACCACCGGACGACCCAAAGGCGCACTCCTCGATCACGGCAACTTTCTGGCTCAGGGCCGCGGCGCGCTCGAGGTCTGGCGCTGGACGTCGCGCGACGTCCTGGTCCACGCGCTTCCCCTTTTTCACCTGCACGGGCTGGGGATGGGCCTTCACGGAACCCTGCTCAGCGGCGGCAGCGCGGTGCTCGTCCAGTTCAGCCCAGAAGCTGTCGTTCGCGAGCTGACTTCCGGCGGCACGATGCTGTTTGGCGTGCCGTCGATGTATCAGCGCCTCTGCGACTGGCTCGACGAGCATCCAACCGACCTGTGGCATGTGCGGTTGTTCGTGTGCGGGTCAGCGCCCTTGCCACCCGCCCTGTTCGAGCGCTGCGCAAGCCTGCTGGGCCAGGCGCCGCTCGAGCGCTACGGCATCACCGAAGGCGGCATCGTGGTGACCAATCCTTACGAGGGTCCGCGGCAGCCAGGCCGAGTCGGCTTCCCGTTTCCTGGGGTCGAGGTCAGGCTGGGCGAGCTCGACGAGGTGCTGCTCCAGGGCGGCCAGGTCTTCAAGGGCTACTGGCGCAATCCCCAGGCGACCTCGGAGGCATTCACGGACGACGGCTTCTTTCGCACCGGCGACGTGGGCGACATCGGCGAGGATGGTTCGCTCGCGATCCGCGGGCGGCTCAAGGAGCTGATCATCACGGGCGGCTTCAATGTCTACCCACGCGAGGTGGAGCTCGTCCTCGAGGCGCATCCGGCGGTGCTGGAAGTCGCAGTTGCAGGTGTGCCCAGCGAGATGTGGGGCGAGGAAGTCACGGCTTTCGTGGTGCCGTCCGGTTCGACGCCGTTCGACGAAACCGAGATCATCGCCTTCACCCATGAGCGGCTCGCCGCCTACAAGTGCCCGAAGCGAGTCATCACGGTCCAGATGCTCCCTCGCAACGCGATGGGCAAGGTTCAGCGCGCGCTGCTGGCGAAGTGAGATTCCTCGACCTGACGCAGGACTTCTCCCTGCACACGCCGGCATTCGCGGGCTATCCGGGTCCAGCGATCCGGTGGATAAAGCGGCTCGCATTCGAGAGGGCGGGTGGGCAAGAGATCACGATGACGCTTCACGTCAGCACGCACCTCGACGCGCCGGCGCATTTCATGACCGGCGGCAAGTTCATCGGCGAGCTGCCGATCGATTTCCTGATCGGCCCGGCATGTGTGGTCGACCTGCAGCGTTACGGAATCGGCGACTACGACATTTACGAGCCCGAGCATTTCGAGCGCTGGGAGAAGGACACTGGGATCAAGATCGATGCGCGCGACATCCTCATCATCCGCACGGGTTACCACCGCTACTACCCGGAGAACTGGACCGATCGCTCGCGTGTAGACGAGACCCGCTACTTCATTCGCCATCCCGGCCCTGCGCGCCAGTTTGCAGAGTGGGTGCTCGACCGCCACATCCGGTGGATCGCCGTCGACGCGGGCAGTGCGGACCACCCGATGAACACCGTGATCCGGCGGATCCGCGCCGACGAAGCCGAGGAGGCGGAGAAGAAGCTCGGCCGCAGCCTGGACGAGATCTTTCCGAAGGCCGACTACCAGATCATGCACACGCTCTTGTTTCCACACGACGTCATCCACATCGAGAACCTCGGGGGACAGCTGGACGAGGTGCTCGATCGCAAGATCCTGTTCGGTTGCTTCCCGTGGCGCTTCCAGGGCGGCGAGGCCGCGCTGTGCCGGGCGGTCGCCATTCTCGACGAGTGATTTGAAGCCGGCGCCGTTCACGTATCACGCGCCGCCGACGCTGGACGAGGCGTGCTCGATGCTCGCCTCGCTCGAAGAAGCGAAGGTGCTGGCCGGTGGACAGTCGCTGATCCCGCTCCTCAACTTTCGGCTGGCGCGGCCGCAACACCTGGTCGACATCAATCGCATCTCCGGCCTCGATCGTATCTACGTGCGCGACGGCGGAGTCGCGGTGCAGGCCCAGGCTCGGCAGTCGGACCTCGAGGACTCCGACCAGGCGGCGCGTTTGTGCCCACTGCTTGCCGCGGCCGTCCGCCTCGTGGCCCACCGGGTGATTCGCAATCGGGGCACAGTCTGCGGCAGCCTGGCCCACGCGGACCCGGCGTCGGAGCTGCCGGCGGTGCTGCTCGTTCTGGGCGGCCACGTGATCGCTCGTTCGGTCCGCGGCGAGCGCCTGATCGCCGCGGAGCAGCTCTTCAAAGGCGTCTTCGAGACGTCGCTTGCACCCGATGAAGTGCTGGTCGAGGCCTGGTTCCCGGAGCTGGTTGGGCGCTATGCGATTCTCGAAGAGTCGCGGCGGCACGGCGATTTCGCGCTGGCCGGCGTTGCCCGAGCGGGTGAGAACCTGGCCCTGTTCGGCGTCGCGCCGACGCCTGTGCTCGCGGATCCGCAGAACCCTGCGGCCGGCCTCGCGCCCAGCGGTGACCTCGAGGCGACGCCGGAATTTCGCCTGCATCTCGTTAGCGCCCTGACGGAAAAGGCGTTCGCGGCGTGAGGGTAAATGGCGTTGAGCATCCAGCGACAGGCGATGCGCGACGCCTCCTCTCAGACCACCTCCGGCACGACCTGGGACTCACAGGCACGCACGTCGGCTGCGAGCACGGCGTCTGCGGATGCTGCACGGTCCTGCTGGACGGCGCCCCTGTGCGCTCGTGCCTGATGCTCGCTGTGCAGGCGGAGGGTCACGACGTGACCACGATCGAAGGCCTCGCTGGTGATGGTTCGCCACTCCATCCTGTGCAACAAGCGTTCCACGAATGCCACGGGCTGCAGTGCGGTTTCTGCACGCCTGGATTCGTGATGTCGGTGGTGGGCCTGCTGTGGCAGCACCCGCATCCGACGGAACAGCAGGTCGACGAGGGGATCGCCGGCAACCTGTGCCGGTGCACCGGCTACGCGTCGATCCGGCGAGCCGTGCATCGCGCCGTGGAGCTGAACAAGTGACGACCAGGTGGTTTGGAGCGCCGGTGCAGCGCATGGAAGACGATCGCCTGCTGCGCGGCCATGGCCGCTTCACCGACGACATCGACGAGGGCGCGCTCGAGGGCTGCTTCGTCCGCTCGCCGTACGCGCATGCGCGCATCACGTCGATCGATGTCACCGCCGCCCGATCGACGCCCGGCGTAGTTGCTGTTTACACGGCCGCCGACCTCCCCTTCGGTGAGGTCGACCTGCCGCTGCTGATCCCGCACCCGAACCTTACGCACGGCCGGACGCAGCGCTGCCTGGCTTCAGAGGTCGTGCGCTACGCAGGCGAGGCTGTCGCGTTCGTCATCGCCGAGAGTCGCTACATCGCCGAAGATGCGGCCGAGCTCGTGCAGGTCGAGTACGAACCGCTGCCGGTCGTCATCAGTCCCGAGGCTGCGGCGCGCGCGGACTACCTCGTGCACGACGACGTCCCCGGAAACGTCGCCGCCGAGATGCTGCAGGAGGTCGGTGACGTCGACGCTGCGCTAGCCAGCGCCCCGCATCGCAAGAAGCTCCGCTTTCGATACGAACGGGGTGCCGCGAGCCCGATGGAGGCCCGCGCCGTGTGGGCGAATTGGTCAGACAGCGAGGACAAGCTCACGGTCTACGACTCCACCCAGTCGCCGACCTCTATTCGGGGCGGCCTGGCCGTGTTGTTCGGGCTGCCCGAGTCGCACGTCGAGGTGATCGCGCCCGACGTCGGTGGCGGCTTCGGGCCGAAGATCATGCTCTTCTATCCCGACGAGCTGCTGGTGCCCTTCGCCGCGATGCAGCTCGGACGGCCGGTCAAATGGACCGAGGACCGGCAGGAGCACTTCACGGCGGTCAATCAAGAGCGCGGCCAGGCGCACGAGGTCGAGGTCGGGTTCGATGCCGAGGGCAGGGTGCTCGGCCTCAGCGACGACTTCATCCACGACGGCGGCGCCTACACGCCGTACGGGATCATCCTGCCGATCATCAGCGCGGCCCAGCTACCGGGCCCGTACCGCATACCTAACTATCGCGTCCGCTTCCGGGACATGTACACGAACGCGACACCGACTTCTCCGTATCGCGGAGCGGGCCGGCCACATGCGTGCTTCGTCATGGAGCGAACGCTCGACGCCATCGCCTCGGAGCTGGGACTGGACCGGGTCGAGATGCGGCGCCGAAACCTGATCCAGGCCGACGAGTTTCCGTATGAGGTCGGCGTCCAGTGGCAGGACGGGAACGTCGTGGTCTACGACAGCGGCAACTATCCGGCGCTGCTCGACCGGGCCTTGAAGCTGCTCGGACCGCGGCCCGAGGGCGATCACGTCGGGATGGGTCTCGCGATCTACGTCGAGGGTACTGGCGTTGGGCCCTATGAGGGCGCGCACGTCCAGGTCCAGGTTTCCGGGAAGGTGGTCGCCGCGACGGGAATCCCCAGCCAGGGCCAGTCGCACGCTACGGTGTGGGCCCAGGTCGTCGCCGATGAGCTGGGCGTCGATGTGAAGGACGTTGAGATCACAAGCGGCGACACGCGCAGGTTCCCGTGGGGTGTGGGGACCTTCGCATCGCGCGGTGCGGTGACGGCAGGCAACGCGATGCACGTGGCAGCGCGCATGGTGGCCGAGAAGGCGAAGAAGATCGCGTCCGACCACCTCGAAGCCGACCCGGCCGATCTCGAGCTGGTCGCTGGCCAGGTGCGGGTCAAGGGCTCACCAGACCGCGGCATGCCGCTGGCGGCGGTGGCCGTGCTGTCGAATCCGGTTCGCTATGCCTTCGGCGGCGGCACCGAGGCAGCGACGCAGTTCGCCGGCAAGCCGCGCCCGGGACCCCCGCTGCAAGACGGCGAGGAGCCGGGGCTCGAGGCGACCGGCTACTACAGCCCGCCGGGCTCGGCGTGGGCGTCGGGCTGCCACGCGGCTTATGTGCGCGTCGACCCGAAGACGTATCGCCTCGAGATCCTGAAGTACGTCGTCGTGCACGACTGCGGACGGGTCATCAACCCGCTCGTGCTGCAGGGCCAGATCGAGGGCGGCGTCGCGCAAGGCATAGGGGGTGCGTTCTACGAGCGACTCGCGTACGACGACGACGGTCAGCTGCGCAACGCGTCGTTCATGGAGTTCCTGATTCCCTACGCGACCGAGATCCCGGCGATCGAGATCGACCACATCGAGACGCCGTCTCCGCTGAACCCGTTGGGGGTGAAGGGCGCGGGGGAGGCGGGGGTGATCCCGGTAGGGGCGGTGCTGGCGTCGGCGATCGAGGACGCGACAGGCCTCCCGATCACCGAGATGCCGCTGTCACCGCTGAAGCTCTTCGAGCTGAGCCAGGCGAAGTGAACGTGTGAAGAGTCGGGCCGAGCGCTACCTTGACCGCATCGTCGAGCTTGCCGGCGGCCGCGAGCCGCGCATCAATCCAATCGAGACCTCGCGGCCAGAAGTGCACCTGCCGCCGGTGGTGGCGTTGAGTTTCCAGGACATGCCCGAGCCTGGCCTGATCAGCGGTTTCACGTATGGGCTCTCGCTTGCGCGCCACCCGCTGTGGCAGTTTGGCCGGCCAGAGCTGGCGATCACCGTCTTCTCGAAAGATGTCGGTTGGCCGATCTCGATCGCCCTGATGGCGGACCGTTTGCGAGGCGAGTGCCCATTTGAGTTCGGTAACACAATCAACGTGGGCGAGACCATCACCGATGAGACCCACTTGGCGGCGTTTGCAATCTTCGCGCCGCCATTTCCTGATAACCCCGATGACTGCAAGATCGATGTCGGCGACGATGTACCCGTGATCCTTACGGGCTGCTACCCGATACATCGCACGGAGATGGACTTTATCGAGCGAAATGGACTCGAGGCGTTCTGGAAGCTCGACTGGGACGCCTACGACGTGCAGCGAGGCCCGGCAATCTTCGACTAGGCTCGCACAACGGCGGCGACGATGTTGCCGCCCGGCGGTCCCTGGTGCGAGTTCCGTTCCCCGCCGCTCACGTAGTTGGTCGTCCGTCCGGTGACGGACGCGATCAGCATCCCGCCCAGCGCCTTGCCGATCTGGTAGGCGTTGTGGTCGTCGAGCAGCGTTATGTGCTGTCCGCGAATCACGTCCGTGCCCGGGATCACCGACTTCGCGAAGACGTGCACGAGCCGGCTGAGGTCGTTGTCGTCGGGCAGCCCGTCATTGAAATGCAGTCCCGCTGAACGCAGCGCGTCGCGCACGCCCTGCGCGTCGATGAAGTCTCTGGTTACCGAGTGCCCGATGACCAGCGGGCTCACGGACGCGGCGGAGTTGCCGAACACAACGACCTCGCCGTGCCGCTTCTCGCCCCCGCTCGAGGTCATCGCGACCTCCGAGTACAGGTCCCAGTCACGGCGCACCACTTCATCCGACAGCTTCGACTCCGGCACCTCGCCCAGCGCCATCGCCACGCCGAGCGCTGCAGCGTCGTTCGCATACGAGCCCGCGCCCTCAGGGCCGAACGTAAGGTCGTGCGACACGATGGTCTTGCCGCGCGACTCCGCGTCATGGATGCTCGCCACAGTGAGACCCGGGACCTTGACCATCACCAGGTGCACGTCCTTCGGGTCGGTGATGCCGGCATCCGTCATCGCCTGGTGCGTGGCCGCCGCGACCTTGCGCATCATGCCCATCCGACCAACTTCCTCTGGCACGATCGCGTCCGACCCTGCCCGCCCGACCGCCAGGCGCTTGCCGTCGCTGGGCTCCTTGACCTCGACCCACTCGCGCGTCACCGCCGCGATGTGCGGCGTGATCACGCCTGGGCATCCGCCCGAAAGCACGAAGATCACGTGGCCGGCGACGTCGTCCCTCGGAACACCGAGAAACCTCGCCGTCCACTCGCGCAGCGCCGCGTCAGCCCAGATCCGACCCCAGTCGTCGTGGAAACCTGTGCCATCCGTCTTGCCCACGAGCGCGACCAGGGTGTCGGGCTTGATCTTGCCGGAGTCGGCCAATTTCTGCAGTCCCGAGGTGTCGGCCGGCGTGGCCGAGGGCAGGACGAACATCTCAACGCGCTGAGCCTTCAAGCCATCACCTCCGGTGGACGCTGGAAGCCGAAGCCGGGCATCCGCTCGAGCTCTTCGGCGAAATCGAGAAGCGCGTACTCCTCGGCATACTTCCCAACCAGCTGCACCCCGACAGGCAGGCCGTCGTGAAGCCCGGCCGGGATGGAAACCGCGGGGACGCGGGCAAAGCTCACGGGCAGAACGAAGCGCACGTATCGCGCCCACGCCTCGCCGAGGAATGGCGGAATGTGCTCGATGGGCATTGGCAGGAGTCCGAGCGTGGGCGTGAGGAGAAAGTCGTAGCGGGTCTGCAGGTGCACGCCGACCGCTCGATTCCCGGCATCCGTCGCTGATTTGAAGGCATGGAAGTAGTCCATGGCGGAAAGTCCGCGCCCATCCGCGGCGAGCGTCTGGATGCCCGGGCTGAAGGTCGACAGGTCGGCAGGGAAGCTGGCCATGTCGGCCCGGCGCACGACGGCGTAGCCCTCGGTCACGGGACCGGGGTTCCACCCGATCTCCTCGATCTCATGCCCGAGGGATTGGAGGGCGGAGGCGGCGCGACGGCAAGCCTCCTGGCACGCCGGATCGGCATCGCTCAGGTTGATACCCACAAGCTTCCTTCGCGCCGCCCGCGCCTTCTCCGGTTGGGTCGCCGTCATGACCGAGAAGAGCAACCGGGCATCGCCGACGGAGCGGGCGATGGGGCCTCGCGACTGCAGCACGGTGACGTCCACTTCCTCGTTCGGCACACGTTCCGGCGTTGGCCGCAAGCCAACCACTCCGCAACACGACGCGGGGATCCGGATCGAGCCACCCGTGTCGCCACCCAGCGCCACTGACGCCATGCCGGCTGCGACCGCCGCGGCGCTGCCGCCGCTCGATCCGCCGGGTGTGATGCCGGTACGCCACGGGTTGTGCGTCGACCCAAAGATCGCGTTGGTGGTGCCGATCGACGCCGCAAGCTCGGGCACGTTCGTCTTGCCGAGGATCGCCATGCCGGACGCGCGCGCCCTGGCTACAGGCACCGCATCCTCATCGGCGATCCGGTCGCGCCAGGACGAGGTCCCGTATGTGTACGGCATGCCGGCCACCGGCTGGCTGTCCTTGACCGCAAGCGTCACGCCCGATGAAGAGCGGGCGCTGCGGTCGACGTGGATGTAGGCGCGGATCCGCTCGTCATAGCGATCGATGGCGTCAAGGTGCGCGGCCACGACCTCCTGCGGATCGAGCTCGCCCGCGTGGACCAGGCGCATCGCCTCCTCGGCCGAGAGCCACCGAACCGAGCTTTCGATCAAAGCTCGTCAACCACGGTCTGAATGATGCTCTCGAACAGGTTGGCGGCGGTGTCGGTCCCAAACCCGACCACGCCTTTCAGGTCGAATGTCTCGTCGGCAGAGTCGGAGGTCACGCGCAGCGCCGACCACGGGACGCTGTTCTGGTGTGCGACCTGAGCCACCGCCGCCGTTTCCATGTCGATGCAGGCCGCATCCGGGAATTCGCGCCTCAGCGCGTCGCGGACCGCGCTCGTGGTGACGATCTGATCTCCTGTCAGCACCAGCCCGGAGCTCGCGTCTTCGGACCGGTATCTCGCCGCCCTCAGAAGCATCTCGGTAACGGCCATATGGGCGGGGATGATCGAGAGGCCCAGACCCGGGACGACGCCTCGAGCGTCCGTCAGTGGACGGCCGTCGACGTCGTGCTGCACCGCACCGGAGGCGATTACCACGCGGCCTTGTCGGGAGCGGCTCTCCACCCCGCCCGCCAGCCCGATCACCACGATGCAGCGAGGTTTGAACGTGTCGCACGCGTACTGGGCCGCCATCGCGGCAGCAACCTTGCCCACGCCGCCGACGATGACCACCAGCCCTTCCGCTTCCCAGATCTGCAGCCGGGGTCCAACGCTTTCGGAGCGTGGCATCCGGCGTACTAGCGCCTGTGCTTCCATGGCGAGCGCCGCGATGACGACGACGGGTCTCCGGTCAGGCATGGGCGAGTGCGGGTTGATTCCAGTGCAGTCGGTTGAACTCGCGCTTCAGGATGTCGGCGATCACGACGTAGCCGGCTGAATACGCGATGATGCCCAGCTGGTCGAGCGTGCTCAACGAACCGAAATGCAGCAGCGACTTGATCGCGGGCACGTTGACGAACGCCACGATGACGACAAAGGCGGCGCCGATCGCCAGCAGCAGCGGAATGCTTGGCCACGGCTTGCGGAAGAACCAGTCCTTGCTTCGCACGACAAACAGGATGAAGAGTCCCGTGACGCCAAGGAAAAGAAACCACACGGCATGGATCACCTCCTCTGAGCGGCCGTTGAAAAACCTCAGCAGCCCGAAGGCCATGATGGCGTTGAGCACGCCGAGGAAGACCGACAGCTCGACAAGCCGCCTTACGTCCCAGCGCCGGGGAGTCGCGATGTCGTCGAAGGCAACTACATCAGTCGCCAGCGCCAGCATCGGGAGGTCGGAGAGCAGGTTGAGGAGCAGGAGCTGGTCTGGCAGCAATGGCAGGTAAGGAAGCACCAGCGACGCGAATCCCACGATGACCACGTTGGCGAAGTTGCCGACCATGGTGTAGAGCAGGTAGCGGTTGATGTTCGTGAAGGTGCGGCGGCCTTCGTGGATGCCGTCGACGATTACCTGCAGGTTGTCTTCGAGGAGGACGAGGTCGGCGGCGCCCTTGGTCGCGTCGGTGCCGCTGGCCAGCGCGATGCCGACGTCGGCCGCCTCGAGCGCAGGCGCGTCATTGACGCCGTCGCCGGTTACGGCGACGTGGCGGCCAAGGTGCTGCAGTGTCTGGACGAGGTGAAATTTGTCCGCCGGGACGACCTCGGCGAAGATCCGGCCCGAGATCGCGGCCGTCTCTATCTTCGTACCCCCGAGGTCGTTCGCCGAGACGATCTTGTCGTCGGGCACGTCGAGCCCGATCGCGCGAGCCAGCGCTGCGGCTCGAGGTCGCGCGTCACCGGTCACGATCTTGACCTCGACGCCCAGGCTGCCCGCCTCCTTCAGGGCTTCAGCGGCGCCGGGTCGCGGTGGATCCGAAAGAGCCAGCAGTCCGAGCAAGGTCAGCTCGGCGGAATCCGGCGCCGAACCCGCCGGAGCGGCGGCGACGGCCAGCACCCGCGCGCCGTCTTCCTGCAGATGCGAGATCTCCTGGGCTATCTGCTTCGAGGTCGGGTCGTCGAGCGGCCTGTCACCGTCGGGTGTGCGCAGGCTGCGGCTTCGCTTGATCAGCTTGTCGGCGGCGCCTTTGAAGATCAGCTCATGGCCGACCACCACGCACATCTGCTTGGTCTCCGGGCTGAACTCCTGCACCGTTTGGCGCGGCACTTTCGTCACCGACGCGAGATCCGTGGAGGAAGCGGCGGCGATTATCGCGTCATCGATGACATTGACGCCGCGCTCGGGATAGCTCGAGACCATGACGGCCGACTGGAGCAGCGTGTCTCTCGAGACTACGGACCAGGTGTCGATCAGCTGCGTCTTGTTCTCGGTGATCGTCCCGGTCTTGTCGCTGCACAGCGTGTCGATCGCGCTGAAGTCTTCGACCGCGGCCAGCCTGCGCACGAGCACATTCTTGCGTGCGAGTGCTCGCGCACCGAGGGCGAGGGTGGTCGCGCTGACCGCGGGCAGCGCTTCGGGAACGATGCCGAGGGAAAGCGCAAGCGCCAGCGTGAGCGAGGTCAGCACGCCCCGTCCGAGCAGCGCATTGGCCACGAACACGCCGGCCGCGAGAAGCAGCCCGAAACGCAGCAAGAAGCCGGCGAACTTCGTGAGGTTGAGCTGGAAGTCGCTGTGCTGGTGAGCCTGCGTGACCAGCTGGGCGGTCTGCCCGAACTGCGTGCGCGACCCGGTCGCGACGACCACCCCCTTGCCCTCACCTCCGACTGCGGTGGTGCCGGCAAATGCCATGTCAGTCCAGTCGACCGGCTTGTCGCTTGTCACAGGTTGGATCTCTTTCTCTTGCGGCACTGATTCACCGGTCAGGCTTGCCTGGTTGACCTGGAGCGCGCTGCTCTCGAACAGCCGGATGTCGGCGGGCACCAGGTCGCCGCTGAAGATCGCTACCACATCACCGGGGACGAGCTGGTCGGCAGGCAGAGCCACCTCGGCGCCGTCACGCAGGACGCGTGCCTTCATCGGCAGCAGGTTGCGCAGGGCTGCGAGCGCCCTCTCGGCGCGGTACTCCTGAACGATGCTCAAACCGATGTTGAGCACGATCAGGAGCAGGATGATCGCGCCGTCCACCAGGTCGCCCGTGATGATGGTGAGGACGCCGGCGCCGGTCAGCAGAATGTTGATTCCGTTGCGTCCCTGTGCCGCGATGATCTTGGTGAGCGAGCGTGACTGCGTTCCGATCGAGTTTGGTCCAAGGTCGGCAAGCCGCCGCCTTGCATCTGCAGCTGCGAGCCCGGTCGGGCTCGAGCCCACGGCTTCAAGGACTTTGTCAGGATCCGCCGCGGCAGCTTCGGCAGGAGTCACGTCAGGTGCCATGATGAGGGGTGGGGGTTCGCGAGACGGGAAGCCAGGTGTGGGGGACAGCGGTGTTGCGTGACCTTGCGCGCGCCCGGCGGCTGGATGCGGAAGAGGTGCGGCTGATCGACGCCTACTGGCGGGCGGCGAACTACGTTTCCGTCGGACAGATCTACCTCCTCGACAATCCTTTGTTGAGGCGTCCCCTTCGCCTGGACGACATCAAGCCCAGGCTTCTCGGCCACTGGGGCACCACGCCTGGGCTGAACTTCATCTACGCCCACGCCAACCGCGTGATCAAACAGCGTGAGCTGAACGCGATCTACGTCATGGGCCCGGGCCACGGCGGCCCGGCCGGTGTGGCCAATGCATATCTCGAGGGCACGTACACGGAACGCTATCCGGACGTGACCCGCGACGAGGTGGGCCTGCGCAAGCTGTTCCGCCAGTTCTCGTTCCCCGGCGGCATCCCAAGCCACAACTCGCCCGAGACTCCCGGATCGATTCACGAAGGCGGCGAGCTTGGCTACGCGCTCACCCACGCGTACGGAGCCGCGTTTGACAACCACGACCTGATGGTGTTCTGCATCGTCGGTGACGGCGAGGCGGAGTCGGGTCCGCTGGCGGCGAGCTGGCATTCGAACAAGTTCCTCGACCCGGCGCAGGACGGCGTCGTGCTGCCGATCCTGCACCTCAACGGCTACAAGATCGCCAACCCCACGGTGCTG
>DATEGL010000304.1:0-15079 GCA_035280145.1 Candidatus Dormiibacterota bacterium
GCCACACGCTCCTGCTCCAGGATGCCGCGCGCTTCGGGCACGGTGGCGGCTACCGAAGGCCGGTAACCGAGGTCGTGGAGGTCGATGCGAAGCTGCTGCAGCATCGCGGCCTCGTCTTCCACGACCAGCACGACCGAGCCAAGGACGTCCGCCGGCCGGTAGACTTCGAGCCCAGGTGGGAGGGGCGGCAGGCGCACTTCGCGTCGCGCTCCGTTGGTCGATCTGGCCCGAAGGGTGCGATTTTCCAAGGCTACCTCTACATCATTATTAACGACAATTAACTACGCTTGAGGAGCTAAACTCGACCGTCCTCCCGCATAATTTTGGCCGGACCTGGCACAGTTGGAAAAACAAAGGGGTAATTTGGGGATGACGTGGAGACTCAAGGTCCAAGGTGTGGTCTTGGCACTGGTCGTACTTGCTTCGCTTGCGCTCGCCGCGGGCGCGGGCTGGGTGGATGGATTCTCCGGTCTCGACTGGACGGGCTTCTAACCACTTAGGGATCTGAGTTTCGGCGCTCGCGCGAGCGCCGAATGGCGACCGGGAGGAGAGCGTACAGGTCCGCTCGGTCAACGGCTTTGCTCATGTAGCCGACGACGTCTGGATCGTCGGTGCCTGACGGGAAGACGGGGTAGGCGGTATAGAAGATCACCGGCACCTTTTGGCCCCGGGCCCTCAGCTCGTTGAGCAGTCCCCAACCGTCCATCGGCTCGGGGAGCATGAGGTCGATGATCGCAACCTCGGGTCGATCGGCCTGAGCGCGCATAAGTGCCTGGTCGGCGTCCTCAGCCATCGAGACCTTGTAGCCAAGCATCTTGAGGTCAGTCTCCAGGATCACGCGCCAGGCGCGCTCGTCATCGACCACCAGCACGGTCGAGCCTCTTAGTTCTTCAGGTGTGGGCGCGATCGGCTTCGGAGGTGTGAAGGGCATCGCGCTAGTGGCGCAGTATATCCGTGCGCAATGGCCACTCCAGCACGGCGAAACAGCAGGTCGCACGCCGTGCCGGCCGTGAAGCGTCCCGCTGCCAGACCGCGAGTGGCAGCGGCTCCGCGCGAGCACTCCAAGAACGGAACCGGACCGTCGGCGAACGCGCTAGTCCACGAGCTGGGCAGCTGCATCACTGAAGCCGACCTGGTGCAGGTGCTGTACCGAGGTCTGCACACCCGGTTTGGTTATGACGCCATCAACATGCAGGTCCTCGAGCGGGAAGGCTGGTACCACTCCGTGGTGGTGGACGCCGGCGTGCTGCAGGACATGCGCCGCCGGCCGCTGACCGAATCCACGCTGGCCAAGCTGTTCGTCAACCCCAAGACCACCATCCTCGACCTCGACTCGTTTCGCCAGGAGTTCGGTAAAGGCCCTGGATCAAGAACCCGTAGCAAGCTCGCGATCTGGGTTCCGGTGATGCACCAGGGCGAGCTGATCGCAAGCGCCTCGTATCAGTCCTACCGCAAGCGCCGCGTGCAGCCGACCGAGGTTCAGTTCCTGGAGGACGTTCACCGCCGCCTGGGCATCATGCTGGCCAACGCCTCTCTGAACGAACTGACGCGAAACCAGGCCCGCCGCCTACAGGCACTCAACAACATCGCCCGCGCGATGACGTCGACGCTGGACGAGGCGAGCGTGCTTACCGGCCTTTACGGAACGCTGCGAGAGCTGCTTCCCGTGGACTCCCTGGAGATGATCACCCTGGACGAGGACGGCGAGGAGGCACGCCACCTCCATATCGAAGGAGAGGGACAGCCGAGCTCGCGGTGGGTGTCCGCCCGCTCCCAGGTCGTCAACACCGCGCGCGTCGTGGCCAACGGCAAGCCGGTGATCGTGCACGAGCCGCACTCCTCGCTGTGGGTGCCGCTGAAGGAAGGTGGCGCGGCGCGCGGCGCGATGGGCATCAAGTCCTCCCGGCCCTACGCCTATGAAGACTCGACAGCCGCGTTTCTCGAGCTCGTTTCCGACGAGGTCACGCTTGCCCTGCGCAACGCAAGGAGCTACGAGGCGATCGAAGACCAGCGGCGGCGGCTCGAGGTTGTCAACGCCATTGGGCGCCGGCTGGCCTCGAGCCTGGACCGCTGGTCGATCATGCGCACGCTTCGCGAAGAGCTGGCGGCGAACCTGAGCTTCGACGGCTTCATCCTCGCCACCATCACTCAGACCCCTCAGGGCCCCCAGGCCGAGGGCTACCAGTACGTGGGCGGGGTGGAGGAGGTGGTGCCACCCGTCGCGCTGGCGGTGACCGGCCCCTCGCGCGAGGCTTTCGAGACCGGCAAGCCAGTGCTCGTGCGCCGGTCACCCTGGGCGCGCACGTTCGAGGGCAAGGAGCTCGAACGCGAGGTGTGGACCGTCGGCCAGGGCGCCGCCATCTTTGTTTCAGGGCCGCCAGGTGACCGGCGGCGAGTCTCCCGATCCTTTGTCTGGGTTCCGGTCCTGAGCGGCGAGCGCATCGCGGCCATGCTGTCCATCCAGTCGTACTCCGAGGACGCCTTCGACGACTGGCATGTGCGCCTGCTCCAGGACGTGGCCGCGCACGTCAGCCTCGCCCTCGCCAATGCCGACCACTTCGCCCAGGCGCAGACGGAGCGAGCGCGCCTGGAAGCCCTGCACAACCTGGAGATGGGCGTCGCGGGAGCTTCCGACGAGCGGCAGCTTTCGGAAGCCGTCTTCTCGGTCGTCGCCGACTACCTCGGCGCCACACACATGGTGCTGGCGTACGTCGACGTGGCGGGTCTCGTCGCCGGTTTCGTGGGCGGAGGCGAGGAGCCGGTGACCACGATCGGCCCGGTGGCGATCGAGTCGGCGCCTTTCTTCCGGCGCATGATCGAGAGTGGACCAATCGTTCTGGACGGCGTTACGTCCGAGCCGGCGGACCTCGACGGCCCCATCGCGAGCTACATCTTCACCCGCTCGCCGAGCCACGTCGTGTGGGCGCCCATCGTCCAGGACGATCGCGTCGTGGCGGGCCTGGTGGCGATGCGCAACGACGGTGGACGATTCCAGGCGACGCACCTGAAGCTCCTCGAGTCCGCGATGCCTGTCATTGGCATCGCCCTGCGCACGATGCGCCTCCACCACGCCAACGAGCTGGCGCTCGCTCAGTCAGTCCGCATCCAGGAGCTCGCCGCTCTCGCCGGACACGAGCTGATGAGCGTGGTCGCCAACATCGCCGACCAGGCGCGGACGATGCTCGAAGCAGCAGGCGCCGCATGCTGGGCGTTCGACACTGAAGGCCGGGTCACGGCGAACCGGGCCAGCGGTGAGGGCGCTGCCGACGAGGTGCTTGCGTGGGCAGGACTGAACTCCGACGACCGCGTGCCTCCGGCCGGGATTCTGAGCGGCACGACTCACGACTACGTCTGGAACCTGATCCCACTCTGGTACGGCGACCGGCTCGTCGGTGCGATCGGCGCCGTCCATGGGTCGACGCTGGTCGCGGAGCCCACCGCCGCGGCGCTCGACTTCGCGCGCCACGCGGCTGTCGCCATCGAGAATGCGCGGCTCGTTGCCGAGACACGAGGCCGCATCCGCACGCTCGAAGCGGTGGCCGCCTTCACCGAGTTGACCCCGACCGAGCCCGACCGCGCCCGCGCTGAGATGGCGCGCCTCGTCAGCCGCGCGCTCGCCGGTTCTCATGGCGAGCTGTGGCTGCTCGAGGACGGCGAGCTCGTGCGGCGATCCGACACCGGCGACCAGTCGCCGAAGGTGCCGGTCACCGACAGCGGGCAGCTGTTGCGTGCTCTGATGTCGTCTGCGGGTGGACGCCGGCTCCGCGCCCTGCTCGACCTGATCGGCGCACCGCACGATGCGTTCGCGATTCCGATCCAGGTCGAGGGCCGGCTGGCCGGGCTGCTCGTGGCGCGCATGACCGCAGGCGCCGCTGAGACGCGCAGGCTCGCTGCCGTTCTGGCCGGCCAGGCTTCGGTGCTTCTGGGGCAGCTCGAGCTGGTGGACGCGCTCGACCGCGAGCGCCGGATGATGAACGCGATCCTGCGCCACTCGCCGGTCGGCGTGATGCTGGAGGACGCGGGCGGGCGCATCGTCTACGCCAACCCGGAGATCGAGTCGATCTACAGCCTCCAGGCCTCGGAGATGCCCGGCCGCCGCCCCGAGGAGATATACGCTGCCGCCGGCGCCGTGCAGTCAGAGGACGGAGATCTCGAAGGCACACTCGAATTGCGGATGAAGGATCCGGACCGGACGGTCCACGTGCGCCGCGTCGTCATCCCCGGCCTCGAAGGCGAACCGGCCGGCGTGCTCACGCTGCACGAGGACGTCACCGCGCAGCGCCAGGCCCTCGAAGCCAAGGACTTGATGCTTCGCGCCATTGGACACGAGGTGAGGAGCCCGGCGGCCGCGATGAAGAACACGCTGGCCGGGATCATGCAGTGGGAGGAGACCATCGACTCGACTGGCCGGAGGACGCTGCTGCAAGAGGCGTATGAATCTTCAGACCGGCTGCTGAGCCTGGTCGAGAGCCAGCTCATCATCGCCAAGCTCGAGACCCGTCACTTCGAGCCCTCGCCCGAGCCCGTCGACCTCTCGTCGGCGCTGAGCGGTGTGATCGCCGTCTTGAACCATCGCTACGCCGAGCGGACGCTGGCGATCGACGTCCGGCTGCCAGACGACCTTCCCCAGGCCTTCTGCGAGCCGGCTCACCTGGGCCAGGTGCTGACCAACCTGCTCGGCAATGCACTCGAGTACACGACCAAAGCGGTCCAGGTCGAGGCCCGCCATGTTCAGCGCGGATGGCTGGAGGTCACCGTTGCGGACAACGGGCCGGGCCTACCGCCCGCGATCCTGGAGACGGTCTTCGAAAAGACCGGCCCCGCCGGGCGCAGCCGGTCGCAGGGAGGCCTGGGACTTGGCCTGTACCTGTGCCGGCTCGTGGTCGAACGCTCGTTCGGTGGCAGGATCTGGGTGGCGGCCAGCGATAAGCGCGGCACCACGTTCAGGTTCACGGTGCCGGCAAGGATTCGCACCTAGTTTTCCGTTACATAGATTCATGAGCGCTGGCGCAACGGTGTGGGTTCGCGTCGGCGGGGGGCTGGAGTCAGTCCCCGAACACGAACGCTTCGGTCCAGCCGACGTTGAGTTTCCGCCGCCCGGTGGGCCCTGGGAAGCGCTCGTGCTGAACGGCCGCCTGGTCGGCTGGGCCGAGCGCGGTGGGCTGCGGGCGGCGCGACAGTGCGTCGAAGTCGGGCAGCGCCTCGTCGAAGAAGAGCGTGATCATCTGCTCGGACGGCTCGGCCACAAACTGCGTTCGTCGGTGCTCGCGCTGCAGGAGTCGGCAAGGCAGGCGGCCTTCGGCCGGCCTGAGCTCCTGGAGGGGTTGTTCGAGCAGGCGCAGGAGGTCGGCAGGCGGGCGGCCGGCCTGGAGGCGGCGGCAGTCGAGCCGAAGGATGCCGTGCGCGGAGTCGTACTCGGCGCCGTCCTGAACCTTGCCCTGCCGGGCGCGACGCGCGAAGTGCCCGAAGAGGCGACTGTGATCGGTTCGGAGTCGCTCCTGGTCGAGGCATTTACGCGGACGCGCGAGTGGCTCAACGGCGACTCTCTGAGCGTCGTCGCCGAGCCAAAGGGCGCGTGGTGGAAGGTGCGTGTCACGACCATCGGGGAGAGGAAGCCGCTGCCGGTTCCGGAGCTTGGCGAGCCGCTGGTTCGGCTGATCGTAGACACGCACCTCGAAGGCTGGCTCGATTCGGGCCGGTCCGACGGGGCCGACGTCTACCTGCCCGCGTACCGCCCCCGATGACCGCAGTCGGCCGGGTGGTGGCGCCAAATCCCGGGCCCTACACCGGGCCGGGCACGAACACCTGGATCCTGGACGCCGGACCAGTGGTCGCGGTGATCGATCCCGGTCCTGACGACGACGTGCATCTGGCCGCGCTCAAGAAGCGCCTGGAGGGCAGGACCGTCGGCGTCGTGCTCGTCACCCACTCGCATCCAGACCACCTGCCGCTCGCCGAGCGCTTCGCGAAGCCGTACCACGCCTCGGTGCGGCGCTACCCGGAGCTCGGCGATGGGGACGTCGTGCGAGTCGGCACTCTGAACATCGAGGCCCTGTACACGCCAGGACACAGCGCGGATCACCTGTGCTTCGCCATCGCCGAAGATCGGGCCATCTTCACGGGCGACCTGATCCTCGGCCAGGGCAGCTCGATGGTGACCTATCCCGAAGGTGACGTCGCCGCTTATTTGCATTCGCTCGATCGCCTCGCCGCATACGAGCCTTCGATCCTCTTTCCTGGGCACTGGGACCCGGTGACAGATGCGATGGCGAAGATCGCCGAATACCGCAAGCACAGGCTCGAGCGCGAAGCGCAGGTCCTCGCCGAGGTGGAGCGTGGCGGCGGAACGGCAAGGGAGTTGATGCGCCGCGTATATGGCGAGCTCGACGAGAAGCTCGCGCTGGCGGCCGAGATGACCCTGCGCGCGCACCTGCGCAAGCTGGTCGACGAAGGCAGCGTCCGCGAACGCGGTGAGGTCTACGAAGCGCCGGTACATTAGAGCCCCGTGACGACGCCCGTCCTTTCTCTATCTCCTGCAGAGCTGGAGCGGTGGCTCGAGGATCGCAACACACCCCGCTACCGGCGTCAGCAGATCTGGACCTGGCTTGCGCGCGGCGTCACCTCGTTCGCGTCGATGCGAGACCTACCGGCTGGTCTGCGTGGCGACCTCGAGCAAGACTTCCGTGTCACATCGCTCAAGCCAATCGCGGTCTCAGTCGCCGACCACGGCCGGACCACCAAAACCCTCTTCGAGCTCGACGGCGGACACTCTGTGGAAGCGGTGGTGATGCGCTACCCGGATCGCTCGACGCTGTGCATCTCGTCGCAGGCCGGATGTCCGATCGGCTGCCCCTTTTGCGCAACGGGGAAGTTTCCATTCGGACGCAACCTCAGAGCGCACGAGATCGTCGAGCAGGCGGTGGATGCCCAGCGCATCCTGGCCGGAGAGGGACGACGGCTCTCGCATGTCGTCTTCATGGGCATGGGCGAGCCGATGGCCAACTACCGCGCCGTCGTCGACTCGGTGCGAATGCTCGCCGACCCGGAGCTGTTGGGCATCAGTCCACGCCGCATCGTTGTGTCGACGAGCGGGCTGGTCCCGCGCATCGGTCAGCTTGGTGAGGAAAACATCCCTGTGACCCTTGCCATCTCGCTGCACGCCGCGCGAGACGAGCTGCGGGACGAGCTTGTGCCTATCAACCGCAAGTACCCGGTCCGCGAGCTGGTCAATGCGGCACAGGGCTACGCCGATCGCACGAAGAGGCGAGTCAGCTACGAGTGGGTGATGCTCGCAGACGTCAATGACACCGAGCGCGACGCCATCGAGCTGGGCCGTCTCCTGAAGGGCAAGCTGGCCCACGTCAACCTCATTCCGTTCAATCCAGTCGACGACACTCCGTATCGCGCGCCTGATCGTGCGGCGATTCGCAACTTCAAGGAAAGGATCGAGGCCCAGGGTCTGAACGTGACCGTGCGCGACACCCGTGGCCGCGAAGCTGACGCCGCCTGCGGCCAGCTGCACGAGCGCGTTCTGAAGAGCAAGCTCGCGGTCTGATGCTATTCGCCGGCACGTCCGGCTTCAGCTACGCGAGCTGGAAGGGAAGGTTCTATCCGGCGACTCTCGCTGGATCGAAGATGCTCGGCTACTACGCGACGCGGCTCAACGGCGTCGAGCTCAACGGCAGCTTCTACCGGACGCCGCCAGAGTCCACGCTGCTCAAGTGGGCCTCCGACACGCCGGCTGAATTTCGTTTCTGCATGAAGGCGAACCGCGGCCTGACCTACTCCGCAGAAGGCTTTGATCGTGTCGGCCTGGCGCGGATCTTCACCACGCGCATCGCCGTTCTGGGCGAGCGATTGGGTCCCGTCTTGCTCCAGTTCCCGCCGACGCGCCACAAGAATGTTGCCCTGCTCGATTCCCTACTCACCGCGATTGGCCGGCCGGCGGCGGCCGAGTTTCGTCATGAGTCGTGGTTCGCGGATGAAACGTACGGAGTGCTGCGCGAGCACGGTGGCGCGCTGGTGGTGACCGACGAGGAGAAGTGGCCGCGTGCGCCGCTCGTCGACGTCAGCTCGATCGCTTACTTCCGCCTGCGGCGCGGCTACGCCGGCGCTTCCTGGCGTTCGTCGATCGCCGACGTGCGCGCGGCGCTGGCTGCTCATGATCAGGTTCACGTGTACTTTCGTCACGAGCCGGGCTCGCCGGCGCTGGCACAGCGCCTTCTGCGGCTCGCTGCAAAAGAGCCGGCACGGCGATGACCGCGATCGCCACCATCAAACCCGATGCGATCTGCGCCTGGCGCAGGCCGAGGAAAACGCCGGGATCGGTGCGCAGGAAACTGAGGAAGAACCTGCCGCCGGCGTAAATGCCAAGGTAGGTCAGGCCAAGCACGCCGTCTGGCCACCGCGCCTTCACGCGCTGGTGAAATGGCAGCAGCGCCGCGAGGATGATCAAGCAGAGCACCATCTCGTAGGCGACCTCGGGATGCACGACCTGGCCGGGCTCGCCAAGCGTCTGCGGGTTGACGTACTCCACACCCCACGGCAGGTTGGTCGGCGAGCCGTGGTGCTCGCCGTTGATCACGTCGCCGATGCGACCGATGGCGAGGCCGATCATCGTCGCCGCTCCGCCTGCATCGACGATCTTCCAGTACGAGACTTTCGTGCGTCGCGCCCATATGTAGGCACCGACGGCCGCACCAAACAGACCGCCCCACTGACTGATGCCGCCCTCCGTAAGCGCGAAGATGCGGAGGAAGTGGCCGTTGGTGAAGAGCCGGAAGTTCTCCCAGACATAGAGAAGACGCGCACCGATCAGGCCCAGGACGACCATCCACGCCAGGGCGTCGCCGGCGCCTTTGAAATCCGGGACGTCCTTTTCGAGGAGCCAGAAACCCAGGCGTGCGGCTGCGATGATCCCCAGCACCGCGAACACGCCGTGCCATGTGATCAGCAGCGGCCCGAGTCGCAGGATGTTCGGATTGAGGTCGATGACGATCGTCAGCGGCATCTAGGCGGCCCTCTGGATCGCCTGCTGCAGGCGTTCGATCGCGACCTCCTTCGGCAGCAGGTCCAGCGTGTAGTGGATCGGCAGCGAGACCTTCTTGCCAGTGAGGATGTCCCGCAGCGGCGTGTAGAACTTGCCTTTGCCGACGCCTGATCTCTCGACCGCTCTTTCCAGCGCCGCCTCGATCGGCTCAGGCTCCCATTGAGCCTCCGTCAGGGCGTCGATCGCGGCCTCGACGCGCCCGACCGTCTCCGCATCGAGAGCGGGCGGAGCGGGATCGGTCCAGAGGTAGTCGAGATAGTCGACCGCCTGCGCCAGCTTGTGCATGCGGGTGCGCAGAGGCGGGATGGCGCGACGGATGGTGGTCGCGTCGAGCTGCGGGACAAACGAGCGAAGCCGCCGGGCAAGCTCGTCGTCGCCCAAGTTGCGGATGTACTCACCATCGATCCAGTTCAGCTTCTCCCAATCGAATCGCGCGCCTGCGTGCTGCACGCGCTCAAACGAAAACGCGTGCACCAGCTCGTCGAAGCTGAAGATCTCCTGCGACGTCCCCGGATTCCATCCAAGCAGCGTGAGATAGTTGAGCAGCGCCTCGGGCAGGTAGCCCTGCTCGCGATAGATCGCGAGGTTCAGCTCCGGATGCTTGCGCTTCGACATCTTCGCGCCGTCCCTGGCGAGGATCAGCGGCATGTGAGCGTAGGCGACCGGTCGGTCATAGCCCAGCGCGTCGACGAGCATGAGCTGATACGGAGTGTTGGAGAGATGTTCCTCGCCCCGGATCACATGGGTGATCTTCATGAGCGCGTCGTCGACGGGACTCGCGAACTGGTACGTCGGATAGCCGTCCGACTTGATGATGATGAAGTCCCCGATGAGGTCGGCGTCGAACTTCATCTCGCCGCGGACCATGTCCGTGAACGTGACCTCACCTCCTGGCACCTTGAAGCGCACCGCGAAAACAGTTCGGCCCTGGGGCGGATTGACGAGGCACCGCCGCGAGTAGCGATAGGGCCGCTTCTCGAGCTGCGCCTGCCTGCGCTCGGCTTCCAGCTCTTCCGGCGTGCAGTAGCAGCGGTACGCCTTGCCTTCCGCGATCAGTCGCGCGGCCTGCTCCCGGTAAGTGTCGACGCGCTCTGACTGGCGATACGGCGAGTAGTCGCCGCCCTTGTTCGGTCCTTCGTCCCAGTCAAGACCGAGCCAGCTCAGGCTCTCGTAGATGAGGGCCTCGTACTCCGGCCGGTTGCGCTCCAGGTCGGTGTCGTCGATGCGAAGGACGAACTTGCCGTGGTGCTGGCGGGCGAACAGCAGGTTGTAGAGGGCCGTGCTTGCGGTGCCGAGGTGCGCGAATCCAGTCGGGCTGGGCGCGATGCGGACTCGGACTGGGGCAGACACCGCCACATACTACGGACAGTCAGTGATTGGATTGCTCGCGCTCGTCGGCGGGGATGAGTTCAAGCCAGGCAACGAAGAGCAGGACCGCATGCTTGTCGCCGCGGCGAAGTCCGGACCCTCGTACGTGGTGCCGACCGCGGCTGCGCGACAGGGCCCGGAAGAGGCAGTCGAGCATGCGACACAGTGGTTCGCGCCGCTGGGTCTGCCCATCGAGAGCCTGCCGGTCCTGAAGCGCGGTGACGCCAACTCCAAGGAGCTGGCCGCCGCGGCGCGCGGCGGCGGTTTCTTCTACCTGGTCGGCGGCGATCCCGGCCTAGTGGTCCAGGTCTTGAAAGGCACGCGTGTCTGGGACGCGATGTTCGAAGCCTGGCTCGACGGGGCCGCGCTGGCGGGTTCCTCGGCAGGCGCGATGGCGCTGTGCAGCCACACCCTGGTGCGGGCCGGCTGGCCGGACCGCACCAATCGTCGGGCGACCGATGCGCTCGGCGTCGTGCCGAACACCGCGGTAGCCCCGCACTTCGACACCTTCGGCCATCGTTGGGTCGAGTCGACGAGGCGCGAGCTTCCCGGCGTGACCCTGCTCGGGATCGACGAGCGCAGCGCCGCGCTGTGGATCGAGGGTGGGTGGCGCGCCGCCGGTCCCGGCGCGATCACAGTGATCCAGGCGACGGCCTCGAACCGTTCTACAAGCGGGATGAAGATAGAAGGACTTGCGAGCCCGGTCCGTATGCTTCCGAGCCAGCGTTGATCGCCTCCAAGACGCTGCATTCGGGTTTTGTCGACATCGGCTCGCTGCGGGCTCACCAGACATATGGCGGCCGCGGATCGCCGGTCGTGTTCATCCACGGCCTCGGATCCTCGGGCTACATGGAATGGAGGCACACCCTGGAGTCCGTCGCCACACGGCACCGCGTCTTCGCTCCCGACCTGCCGGGGTTCGGCCGCAGCGACAAGCCTCGCGCGCGCTACACGATTCCTTACTTCGCCAGATTTGTCCGCCGCTACATGGACAACCGCGGCCTTCGGTCTGCGGCGCTTGTCGGCACGTCCCTCGGCGGCCGAATCGCTCTCGAGGTCGCCCTTGAGGAGCCGAAGCGCGTGCGCAAGCTCGTCCTGGTCAACACTCTCGGCCTGGGCCGGCCGCAGGTCAGCGCGCCGCAGATCGCCTACGGACTCGTGACCCTGCCCAGGGTTGGAGAGGCGATGATGCGCGCGGCCAGAGATGCGCTGCGCTGGGCGCCCCCGCGCGTCATCAGGGGCGTGGCCGGTCGCTACGCGGGCGTCAGCTCGAACCTCGAGCGCACCATGGACGACGACTACCTGCACAACCTTCGCGAGATGTACGGGGAGGTTGGCTTCCACGACGCGTACCTGTCGACGATTCGGCAGCTGGTCAATCCCCGTGCATTGTTTGGCGGTCACCACGACGTGACGCAGCGTTTGAACGAGCTGAAGATCCCAGTCCAGATCATCTGGGGCGCCGACGACCCACTGTTCCCGGTCGGGCACGCCTCACGCGCCGCTTCGCTCATTGGCAGAGCGAAGGTCGCCGTCATAGACGGTGCCGGTCACACGCCGCAGGCCGAACGGCCGGAGGAGTTCAACCGCGTCCTCCACGACTTCCTCGACTGAAAGCCGGACGGAACCTGATCGCTACCGGAGTCCCGAATACCGGGCGCTGCTCGGGGCGCCGCTCGACCCCCTTGTCCATCCCGATCCCCCGAACCCGCCACGCCTCTATCGTGTCGTGCGGCGGCTCGTGCTATGGGTGGTGACACATCTGTACCGGGTCACAGTGACCGGCCAGGAGAACATCCCAAAGCCGCCGTTCATCATCGCGGCCAATCACCAGGCGTGGTTCGATCCGGCGTTCATCATCCCGTTCTTTCCGGTGCGCCCCCTCATCTACACGATGGCCAAGCGCGAGACCGTCTTCAACCGGGCGTGGAAGCGAGCCGTGCTGCCTCGGATCGGCGTCTTTCCGATCTCGCCAAACAGGGGGGAGCTCGATGAGCAGGGCTTGCGAACGGTGTATGAGGTGCTGGAGCGCAGCGGAGTGATGCTGATGTTTCCCGAAGGTCGCTACTCGCGCGGCCGGGCATTGCGTCCCCTCAGGAACGGCATCGGCTACTTCGCGCTGCAGGCAGGCGTGCCGATCTTGCCGGTCGCCGTGCGCGGCACTGATGCGTTGTGGCCGTTTCGGCGCATCGAGGTGTCGATCGCCCCACCGATCAAGCCCGACCTGCCGGCCTGGTGGGAGTTGAGCAGGCGTGTGACCACCATCGTCGAGAGCGTGCGCGGGGCCATCTCGTCGGCTCTCTCCCGCCGCCGGACATAGAATCTGCCAGTTTTGCACCTTGTCATCGGGGCGGGCGAATTCCTCGGCACCCACGTCTCACAGGCGCTCGCGGCCGAGGTGCCCGTCATCGAGCTGAATGCAGACGCGGACGAAGAGACGCTGGCTGACGCCATCGCCGGCGTCGAGGTCGTGGTCTTCTGCGCCCAGACATGGTCCCGGGCCCGCCGACTGCGATACAGAAGGACGCCGCCGCCAGCGTTGCGCCGCGTTCTTTCGGCGGCCGCCGCTGCCGGCGTACGGCGCCTGGTGCATGTTTCGACCGCCGACGTCTACGGCTCCGATCATTTCGCCCGTGTCACCGAGAAATCGCCGCTCAAGCCGGCGCACGCCTTCGAGAAGCTGATGCTGGCCGAGGAAGAATGGCTGCTGAAGAACGCTCAGGACGTGGAGGTCGTGATCGTGCGGCCCGCGCGCGTCTTCGGACAGGGGGAGGACTGGATGCTGCCGCGGCTCATGGCGGCCGTCATGCGGGGTCGCGTATGGCTTCCCGGCGGCGGGCGCGCCACGCAGACTTTCATCTCCGCCGAGGACGTAGGACGCGCGTGCCTGGCGGCGTCGGATCGCGGCCGTCCCGGCCAGCGCTACCTGGCGGGAGGATTCGACTCGAGCTGGCGCGACCTCGTCATGTCAGCCGCGCGTGCGGTCGGATTCGCCGCCGAGGTGGGATCGATTCCGTACGACCTGGCCTACGTTCGCGCTCTGGGCCAGGAGACGATGACGCCGCCAGGAGCCGTCGTGTGGCCGGGTGTCTACGGCACCGACGTCCTGGGCAAACCGCACTTCTACGACGACTCGTACTCCCGGCGCGAGCTCACCTGGTCGGCATCAGTCGGCAGCTTCGAGCAGGAGATGCCGGTGCTCGCTCCGTGGCTCGCCCGGTTGCCCGAAGTCGCCAAGGCGATCGCGGCGGTTCCGAAGACTGCGGAGGCTACTTCACCGCCAGGCAAGTGATCGTCTTGAAGACGCCGTCGATCTTCTGGATCTTGTCCACGATCAGGGACCCGATCGAGTTGACGTCCGGCGCCTCGCATACCGCGATGACGTCGTACTCACCGGTGATGGCGTCAGCGGCCGAGATGCCCTGCACGCCCTCCATCTTCTTGGCCACCTCGAGGGCACGCCCAGGCGACGCGTTGATGAGGACGTAGGCCTTCATCGTCTAACCCCCCAGATTCAATTTGGTTGACGGACGGGTTCAGCGTAACCCCATCAGGTTCGCTTTTTGGCACGACGTTTGTCGGCGAGGTGCTGGGCCAGCTTCTTCACTCCGGGGTTCACGGAAACCACCTTGGGACCGCGCACCTTCCTGTCGCGCGCCCTGGTGCGCGCGCTCTCTCGCGGGGCGACGCGATCGAGCTCGTCGCTCATGACGTTGCCGGCGGGGGCGTCATCTGGGGCGGTGGCACTGGTAGGTATGGGGAATAGGGAACCGGGACGGGGTCGAGGTCGAGGCGGCGGAACGCAAGCGTCCAGTAGGTCGAGCTCTGCGCGGCGAGGAACCCGCCGACGATCAAGAACAACGGCAGCAGCACGATGAACGCGAGAATGACGACCGGGGTCGCGGCTGCGCTGTTGCCGGCAAAGAGCGCGGCGCCGATGAGTAAGAAAGGCACCGCGACAATCGCCCCAGCGCAAGCGACCAGGACGCCAATTCCGATCCCGACCGCGATCGAGAGCAACCAGACCACCAGTGTCCTGCCGAGCCGCTTGACGATCAGCCGGTGTCCGCGCGCAATCGATGCCAGCGCGCCCAGCTGCTCGAGGACGAGGGCACGAATGCCCAGCCGGTCGAGGAAGCCGAGGTAGATCAAGTACGGGATTCCCGGGATGATCACCAGGAAGCCGAAGATGGCGATCCCGGCGGCCGCGCCGTTGTTCCCGCCGATAACGACCAGGGCGACCGACGCCGCGAATCCCAGCAAAAGCAGGACCAGCGGCAGGTAAAGAACGAGCAGGAGCAGGCGAAAGCGGACGATCGCCCACATCGTGCTTCGGCCGGAGCGCCACGCCCAGCCGAGCCCGAAAGGTCGCTCGGCGTCGTGCTCCGCCGACGCCCGAACAGTTGCGCCCTCGCAGATCGCGCCGAGGAGGAAGAAAGCGACGGCCAGGACGAGCCAGAGGACCGCGATCAGGACGATCAGTCCGACGTGGTCATTGATCCACGTCGTGACATGGTTCTGAATTTGCGAATAGCTGGTCTCCTCGCCATTCGGCGTGGTTGTGTTCGGGTTGAAGTTGTAGTTGAAGCTGGGGAGAGAAGCTCCGCTCTCTCCAGAGAACAGAGCGATCAGCCACAGGTACTTGAAGTTCCAGGCGATCCG
>DATEGL010000305.1:0-5173 GCA_035280145.1 Candidatus Dormiibacterota bacterium
TCGTCGGGGCAGCGACCGGTCAGGAGTCGATCACCGTCGCGCGAGACCTGACCCGCGACGTAAAGGAACGCCCGATCTCCGCCGATCGGCACGAGCCGCGTCTGCACGTAAGACGCAGCCGGCGGCGGGGGAGGCGGCAGCGTGATGCCCAGCTCTCGCAGACGTTCATGAGGCGTGGTCATGCCGAGCGAGTCTAGCCGCCTACCTCGTGCGGGCGCGGAGGTGGGATGCGATCGCGGTCAGGATCACCACCACCGCGAGTACGCCGAGCGCGACGTATGGAAGCTGCGGGGAGCTCAAGATCTCGCTCAGCAGCGACGCGTCCTGAAGCGATGTTCGGACCGCGCTCGAAGTCGTCGGCTGTTCGAGCCCGGGGCCTTGCGGAGTGCCGCCGGTGTCGAAAAAGACCCACAGCGACGGGACATGGGTCGAGGGCTGAAATGTCGCCACGTAAAGCGTCGGCGATTCGTCGTTTGACACGGCGAGCGCAGTGATCGAGGGCTCTGGCGACTCGAGCGAAGTGAAGCTTTGACCGCCGTCGCGCGTTCGCCAGAGCCCACCAGAGCCCGAGCCACCGCCATCGCTCGCGACGTAGAAATGGTCGAAGTGGTCGGTGACAAAGAACGCCTGCGTGTAGTCGGTGGTGGGCAGTAGCCCTCCCCCGCTCAGCGGGTTGAACGTCGTCCCGTTGTCGGATGACGCAAACAGCCCGCTGTTGGTGCCGAGCAAAAGAGGTCGGATGTTGCCCGTCGGCGGCAGCGGGCCCGCTGCGAGCCTGACAGCGATGGTGCCGCTGATTGGCGGGGTGATCTGCGTCCAGGTCGCGCCGCCGTCAGCGCTCTGGTAAAGAGGCAGCGACCCTCCCGAGCTGGGGATGTCAGTGCCGGCCACGAGCCTGATCGGGGGGTGAACGGCCTCGGCCGCAAGCGCGTTGACGCCGCGGTCCGAGAGACCTGACTGGTTCCAGCTCAGGCCATCGCTGCTTACAAAGACTCCACGGTCGGTGCCCGCTGCCACAAGCGCTGTCGCGAACGCAAACACATGGACGTTGCGGCCTTCGAGTCCTGCCGTCCCCGACCACGTCGCTCCGCCATCGCGGCTGAGGACGGCCCCCGTGCCGCGCATGCCCGCGAGGACAAGCTTCGCCGTGAGTGGGCTGAAGCTGATCGTCGTCACCGCCGAACTGTCCGAGTGAACTTCAGTCCATGCACCTCCCCCGTTAGTGCTCCTCAGGAGTGAGCCATCTGATGTGCCCGCAAGCACCGTCATGCGATTGGTGGGATCGACCGCGAGCGCAAAGATCGCCGTGCGGCCCTGATGCGGCAGTGGCTTGAGCCGGATCCAGGTCGATGGCGGAGCTGTGTCCGCTGCCGCTGTGACAACGGCGATCGCGATCATCCAGAACGCCAGCACGGTCGCGGCAAGACGTGGGCCAGGAAGCGACAAGAGTCTGCCGATTATCACCCACCCGACTCGGCTCGTTCCAGGTGCCTCGTTCCCTACAATCCGCTGGTGCTGGCTTTCCTCAGGGGGAACCGCCGAGAGCCCCGCGCCTTCAAGCCGCGGTCATCCGGGTCGTGGATCTCCGGACTCGGTGCTTTTCTCGATCGTGCCGCATTCCGGCCATCGTCGCTGCCTGATGAGCTGGTGACAGCGATGGCGCTCTTGCCACCGGTGGTTGCGGGCCTGATCATCTTCAAGATCCCCGCCTTCAGGCTGCTTGCGGTTGCGGCCGCGGCCGGGGCGGTGGGAGTGATCGCGGCGCGATGGATGTTTCGCGGTCAGCGATCGGGCGCGAGCACCGCAATCGCGGCGTTGTTTGGCGTCGCGCTCGTCGGAGCGGGCACGAGCCTTGTCACCGCGGCCGAGATTGCCGTGCTGGCCGTGATCCTCGAGCTGCTGCGGGCCAGATACATTCCCGCGATTCGTGCCCAAGCGGGATTGATCGCCTTTGCAGCCGTGACGCTGATCACGCGAGGCGCGACGCTTATTTACTTCGACCCAAACGGAACCACCAATCAGCGCGACCCGATAGACACGTGGTATCAGCTTTTCCATCAATCGGCGTGGGCGCTGGACCCCATCCGTCTTTACGTCGGCAACGTCGCTGGGCCTGTCTTCGCCACGTCGCTGCTGGCGGTCGCCGTCGGAGTTGCATGGCTTGCGTATGCAAGGCGGGTCAGCCTGGTGGTGCTGCTCGCGTTCCTCGCCGGAGCGCTCCTGACCACGTACACACTGCACTGGGACGCGCTTTTCCACCTCGACAGCGGGCCAACCTGGTTTGTCGCGGGCCTCTTGCTGGCCGATCGCCGGCTGCTGCCAGATGCGTGGGCGCTGCGGCCCCTCATCGGCTTTGGCGCGGGGATTTTCGCCGTCGGCCTGCGGCGCAACGGATCCGGCATCGAGGCCGCGTACATGACGGTCGCGGCGGTGCAAGCCGTCATGGCCGTTCTCGTGATCGTTTACTGGACTGGTTCGGTCTTCACTGAGCGCTGGAAGCGCGCGCGACGCCTGCGTCAGCGGGAGGCCAACCTCCGCGTCGTCAAGACGATCTCGCGAGCGTCCTAGGCGACCTTCAGCTCGAAGTCCCGCAGACCGAGCGCTTCCCCGATCGCGGCCGCCTTGCGCTTGGCTTGCCTGAGCACATCGGGGGGCAAACGATTGAACGGTTCGAGGTGGATGTGGAGCGTTCTGTTGGCGGTGTGCTTCCAGGTGCCGGCCACCCTGCCGTCGACCAGGATCACCGCTGAGATCCAGCCCGCAGTGCGGCTGACCCTGGGTGCGTAGACCCTGTCGAACAGGTGATCTCGCTTCGCATGGCCCATCAGGTACGGGTCGAACAGCGGCAACAGGTGCACGCTTGTCCCGAGCTCCGCCTTTTCGATTGCGCCGACGTCCGCACCCAGCACGTCCAGGACCAGCCCGTCAACTGAAACCGGAGCGACCTCGTCCGCAAGGCCTGACCATGCTGCATTCGCGACCCCAGGCCACGCGCCCCACCAGCGCGCGAAGTCGTTCTTGGTCGCGGGCCCGTTCGTGTGAAGGTAGCGGCGGGCCACTTCCACGATCGACTCATCAGGGTCGCGCTCGCGCCAGCTGGAGAACCACTTCCGCGGACTGACGAACGTCACGCTCTGACCGCGGCTTGGTCCGAAGCACAGCAGTCCGTTGCGCGCGGCAGGCTTGAGCATGCCGCCCCAGCCCGACCTCAGGAGCTGGCGCACATGCGCCGACTTGCCCTGACCAACCTCGGCGATGAGCTCCTCGCGGGTCAGCGGATTTGCGTCAAGCGCCGCACCGATGTCTCTGGCCAACTTCCAGAACTCGCTTTCCGAGATCTGCATGTACTTGAGCCAGGACGGCCGCACTCGAATCCAGCGGCTGCTCATCGCCGCCGTGTACAGCGGCAGGTCATCCGCACGAGCCAGATGGAGGGTGCCACGCATGAGCCAGGTCTTGACCAGCGACCTGTCGGTCCACAGGGCCTTGCGGACGTCCTGGACCTTGCAGTCGGTGCGGACCGCGATCTGGAGCTCAGCGGCCGACATCACCTGCGCCTGCGCTCCGCCCATGTCGCCGACGACGCGGGCGAGGTCTTTGCTGGATGCGCGGGCCGCCAGGTGCTGTCTTTCGAGTCGGAAGGCAGATACCTGCGGCCACGTGAGCCGGGCAGCGACCGGCTGCTTCGTCAATCGAAAAGCTGGGGGCCCCGGGTGACGAACTGGTCGCGCCGGGGACCGGTCCCGACGAGCTGGATCGGAGCACCGATCAGGTCACCGACGCGCTCGACGTAGTCCCGGCACTGACGCGGTAAATCCTCCCAGCACCGGGCGGTTCCAATCTCGTTCTCCCACCCGGGCAGCTCTTCGTAGATCGGCGTGCAGTGCTTGTAGTGGGAGATGTTGGCGATTGGGTGGTCGTGGCGGACGCCGCGAAAGTCGTATCCGGTGCAGATCTTGAGGAGCGGCTGCTCGTCGAGAATGTCGAGCCGCATCAACGCGGCGACGCCGACGCCGTTGACCTTGACCGAGTAGCGTGCCACCGCCGCATCGAACCAGCCGATGCGCCTCGGCCGGCCCGTAACGGTGCCGAACTCGTGGCCGCGCTCGCGGATCTGATCTCCCACCTCGTCAAGGAGCTCGGACGGGAACGGGCCGTAGCCCACGCGAGATGTGTAGGCCTTGAAAACTCCAACCGTCAGGTCGACCCTGGTCGGCGGAATGCCGCTCCCAGTCAGCGCGCCGCCGGCCGTGGGATTGGAGCTGGTGACGTACGGATATGTGCCGAAGTCGAGATCGAGCATCGTCGCCTGCGCGCCCTCGAGCAGGATCTTCTTGTTGTTGTCGAGCGCGTTTTGAATGATCGGAAACGTGTCCTTGATGTAGGGGTCGAGCTCTTTTCCGTACCGCACGTACTCGTCGAGCATGCTCGACCAGTCATAGGCCGGCTTTTCGTACAGCTTCTCGAGGATCGGATTCTTGACCTGGTCGACCACAAAGGCGAGCTTCTTCCGCATGAAGCCTTCCTTCTGGAGATCGCCGATGCGAAAGCCGATCCGTCTGATCTTGTCTGCGTAGGCGGGCCCAATGCCCCGCCACGTGGTGCCGAGGCGGTCATCGCCACGCGCTTCTTCCTCGAGCTGATCGAAGAGCGGGTGATACCGCATGACCATATGCGCGCGCTCGCTGACCACGAGGTTGCTGGGCTCGATGCCGCGCTCTTTCAGCTGCGAGATCTCTTTCAGAAGCACCGTCGGGTCCACAACGACGCCGTTGCCGATGATGCACAGGCAATCCGGATGGAGGATGCCGCTTGGAATCAGCTGGAACTTGAACTCGCCGTGCTCGGTGATGACGGTGTGGCCGGCGTTGTTGCCGCCCTGGGAGCGGATGACCATGTCGGCCTTCGCGGCCAGGTAGTCGATGACCTTCCCTTTGCCCTCATCGCCCCACTGGCCGCCGACCAGGATGATGACCATGCCGGCGTCTATCTTGCCGGTTACTCGGTTCCTGGCTCGGGGCGTCTTGTCTCCAGGTTGTAGAAGCGGGTGTGGTCGCGGCGGAACTTGAGCTCGATCGTGCCGGTCGGGCCGTTGCGGTGCTTGGCCACGATCACCTCGGCGATGCCTGGTTTCTCTTCGGGTTTGTAGTACTCGGGCCTGAAAAGAAACATG
>DATEGL010000306.1:0-4129 GCA_035280145.1 Candidatus Dormiibacterota bacterium
ATCGTTGTCCCACTACTCGAAGCAGACGACCGACATCGAGTACGAGTTCCCGTTTGGGTGGGGCGAGCTGGAAGGGATCGCCGACCGGACCGACTACGACCTGGCGGTGCACCAGGAGAAGTCGAAGCAGGACCTCACGTATCTCGACCCGGAGACCAACGAGCGCTACCTGCCGTGGGTGATCGAGCCCGCGGTCAGCGTGGAACGGATCTTCGTCACGCTGCTGCTGGACGCCTATGACGAAGACGTGGTGAACAAGGAGCCGCGAGTGGTGCTGCGCCTGCACCCGAACGTGGCCCCGGTGCAGGTTGCGGTGGTGCCGCTGTCGAAGAAGGAAGAGCTGATCAGGGTCGCGCAGGACGTCATCGGATCGCTGCGGGGCCAGTTCCGGGTGGAGTACGACCAGACGGGTGGGTCGATCGGCCGCCGGTACCGCCGCCAGGACGAGATCGGCACCCCGTTCTGTGTGACGGTCGACTTCGACACGCTCAATGACAAGGCGGTGACGATCCGAATGCGCGACTCCACGGAACAGGAGCGCCCATCGATCGATTCGCTTGCCGCGCGGCTCGCAGTCCTGATTTCAAGTCAGAACCAGGCGGTCGGCTGAAAACGGCCCATTCGACCTCGGCCTGGCCCGAATCCCGCGACTCGGTGCAATTGGTCTGGTCATCGAGCCTGCCATTGGCTATTCCGTCCGCACCAATCGCTAGGCAATATTCGGGCCAGGAAGCATTCATGCGCGTCTGGAAACAACTCCCGGCTCGAGACGCCCGCTGGACGGTGCGGCACGACGTCGACGCCTTCGTCAACGCCGCCCATGAACAGCCGAGCGTGGCCATCGCGATGCTCGCGGCGGACCGCGGCCTGGCGACCGCCGTGTCCAGCTGGGGGGAGACTGCCCTCAACGCGGCCAGCCACCTCGGCCACAAAGGGCTCATCCACAGCATTCTTGAGCTGGGCGGTCAGATCGACATCTTCGCGGCATGCGCCACGGGGGCGCTCGACGCGGTTCAGGCCATGCTCCCCGACACCCCGCTCGACGCGTGCGGGGTGCACGACCTGCCACTGCTCCACTTCGCCGTCATGAGCCGCGGGCTCGAGGTGCTCCAGCTGCTCCTGAACGCCGGCGTCACTCTGAATCCGATCCAGGCCAGCCTCTCGCCGCTTCATTCGGCCGTGGCCATCGGCTCGGTGCCGATGATCCGCGCACTCGTCACCGCCGGCGTCGACTGCGAAGTGACGGACGCCTACGGCGCCACGGCCCTCGACTGGGCGTACGACATCGAGGACCGGGGGTCGGTGATCGCGGTGGTCCTCTCCGGCTACCTCCGACGGGCTGCCGCCGATCTTCCTACTGCAGGCTGACGAGGCCGCCGGCTCCGGCCCCCGTCCTTCCGCGTAGAGGTCACCTCGTCCAGCAGCCACCGGCACCAGGCCGCCTGCTCTCGCTCGAAACCGATCGCTCGGCGCAGGGCTGCGTACTCGCCGAAGCGGGGCGATTCGAACGCAGCGCGGCTGGGCATCCGGGCTTTGGTTGCCGCGAAGAGCTGCTCCAGCGCCGCCAACCGGCGCTCGTGAGACTGCAGCTGCTCCCACAGCAATGCTTCGGCCGAAGGGGCCGGCACGCGGCGCAGCGCGTATGCCTTGATCACGAACTCGTCGTTGGCCGGCCTTGTCTGGGGTGACTTGACGATCCAGGCGGCGAGCTCGGCCTTGCCGGCGGATGTGATCGCGTGGACCCTTCGCGGCGGGCCGGAGCGCGTATCGATCCTCTCCACCTCGACCAGGCCGAGCTTCACCAACCGCGCCAGCTCCGGGTAGATCTGGCCGTGCTTTGCCTGCCAGAGAATCCCGAGCGGAGGCTTCATCTCGCGGGCGAGGTCGTATCCGCTCTGGGGCTTGGCCGCGAGCAACGCCAGGATCGCGTAGCTCAAGCTCGAGAGCACGGCTCGAAGGTTAACAAGTGGCCGGAGCTTTGAAGAGCGGGCGTGATCTACGCGCATTGCAGTCAGACCCGCTCCGGTGGTGTGGGGCCCTAACGCCGCATGCGCGGATCGAAGGCATCGCGCAGGCCGTCGCCCAGCCAGTTGAACGCCATCAGGGTTACCGACAGGGCGATCGTCGGGGCCAGCACGATGTGTGGCGCGAAGTCCATGCCGTGGTAGCCGTCTGCCGCCATCGCGCCCCACGAGGGAGTAGGCGAAGGAAGCCCGAGGCCGAGAAAGCTCAGGAACGCCTCGAAGAGGACCGCCGCGGGTATGGCGAACGTGGCCTGGACGATGATCGGCCCCAGCGCGTTGGGCAGGATGTGGCGGATGAGCAGTGACGGGTCACGTGCTCCGGCCATGCGCGCCGCCTCGACGAACTCCCGCTCGCGCAGCGCCATAGCCTGGCCGCGCACCAGACGTGCCACGTCCATCCATCGTGTCAACGCGAAGGCGATGATGATGACCAGGACGCCGCGCGGGATCAGGTGCAGCGCGTCGGAGAGTACGAACACGAGGATCAACGCGACCAGCAGGTCGGGGATCCCGTACCAGATGTTGATCAGGAACGAGATCGCCGCGTCGACCTTGCCTCGATAGAAGCCGGCGATCAGCCCGAGCGGGATGCCGATGAGCACGACGATGAGCGCACTGCCGACGCCGACCTGGATCGTGATCAGGGCGCCGCCCATGATCCTGCTCAGGATGTCGCGCCCAGCCTGGTCGAGACCAAGCGGGTGCGCGGCGCTCGGAGGCTGATAGGTCGGCCCGACGGCCTGCAGCCAGGTCGGATATGGAGTCCACACGATCGAGGTGAGCGCGACGATGAAGAGAATCGCGATGATCCCGGCGCCGACCAGCGCCAGCCTGTTGCGCCTGATCCGGCGCCAGGCGTCGGTGAGCATGGTGACCTGCTCGGGCACGTCATAAGTCAGATCGAGGTCGGGTTGGGCAATTGCTGCCTGTGCCATCAGTAGCGAATCCTTGGATCAATCGCGGGGTAGATGACGTCCACGGTCAGGTTGGCGAGGCCGACCAGCGCGGCGTAGAACGTGAAGACTCCGATCACGATGTTGTAGTCACGGGCCAGGATGCTGGTGACGAACTCCTTGCCCAGGCCTGGGATGCCGAAGATGTTCTCGATCACCACCGAGCCGGTGATGATGCCCGTCACGAGCGGGCCGAGAATCGTGACGACAGGGATCAGCGCGTTGCGCAGCGCGTGGCGGATGACGACGACTTGCGCGCGCACCCCTTTGGCCCAGGCGGTGCGCACATAGTCGCTGCGGATGACCTCGAGCATGCTGGCCCTCGTGATCCGGGCGACGTAGCTTGCGAATGGCAGGCCTAGCGCGATCGCCGGGACGGGAATCTGCTCCAGCTTCCCCCACCCAGGGACGTAGAAGAAAGATCCCTGCGTCCAGATGTACATGTAGTGGCCGAAGATGAGAAGGCCGAAGATGGCGATGACAAAGCTCGGGACGCTGAAGCCAACTACCGCCGCGCTGGAGGCGACGTAGTCGATCCACGTGTTCTGGCGGAGGGCGGCGATCACGCCAAGGACCAGGCCAAGGCCTATCGTCACCAGCAGCGCAAAGAAGCCGACGGTGGCGCTGACCGACGTCTCCCGAACAAGCAGGGGCGTGATCTTGACGCCCCGGTTGACAAGCGACTCCCCGAGGTCGCCGTGCAGGACTCCCCGGACCCAGTTGGTGTACTGCTGCTGGAGCGGCAGGTCGAGGCCGTAGTGGTGTAGCTCGGCCGCAAGCGTCTGCGGGCTCTGACGGGTCTCGTTCAGGAAGGCATTGCCCGGAATCTGATGCAGGAGCACGAAAACGATGGACGAGACCAGCACCGTCGTGATCGCGATCAGGAGCAGCCGCTGGCCGATGTAGATGAAGGTTCCTCTCATGGCGTTCTCACAACGCGCCTCCTTTGACTGGGTAACGGGGGCCCGCATGGAAGCGAGCCCCCTGATTGCGAGTCCTCGTTAGTGCTGAAGGATCTTCACGTCCGACCAGTAGTTGTCGTAGAGCGCGTTGCCGCTCGCGCCCTTGATGTAGGGGTGGACCAGGTACTGCTGAAGGCTGTAGACAAGGTTTCCGGTGACCGTGTTGTCGACGAGGATCTTGCCGATCGCC
>DATEGL010000307.1:0-4920 GCA_035280145.1 Candidatus Dormiibacterota bacterium
ACCGGATGGGGCTGACCGAGGTCATCCTGCCGAGGCGCAACGAGAAGGACATCGACGACGTGCCGCAGAGCGTGCGCGAGAAGATGACGTTTCACCTGGCGAGCCGGGTCGAGGACGTGCTGAGGTACGCGCTCGAGCCGATCCGGCAGCCTAAAATCGAAGCCGCCTAACCAACCCAGAGCGCGAAAAGGTGCGGAATTCATTGCCGAATTCCGCACGTGGGCGCGAAAACGTGCGGAATTAACAGCCTCAGTAGGCTTGCGCCCCGGTCACTGGCATTCTGAGTGTGTGGGTCGCCTGCCACGCATTCCCCAGGAGCTGCGGCGGCGACCGTTCTCGCTTGAGGAGGCTCGCGCGGCTGGAATCACGTTAAGTGCGCTACGCGGGAGATCGTGGGAGCGCATCGGTTCGCGGCTGTATCGGTTGAAGGCCAGCCCTGACGACAGATGGAGTCTCGTCCGTGCGTTCGGGCGGGATCTGCCCGAGTCTGCCGTATTTGTCGGCCGGACCGCGGCCTGGATGCATGGTCTCGACATGGATCCGGCAAACCCGGTTCACGTCGCCTTGCCTCCTAGCTACCGGCTCGGTTCACGCTCGGGCGTAGAGATCCGCCACACGAACGTGGGCGCTGAGGTCGTGAAGCTCAAGGGCGTTGCGGCGACGAGACTTCATCGGACGCTTCTCGATCTCTGCGCCGTTTTGCCTCCGGTCGAGGCCCTCGTCGCTCTGGACATGGCTTGCCATGCCAAGCTCGCAGGCAAACTGGCGCTGCGCCGGTATGCCGACGGCGTCAAGGGCCACCGGGGGGTAGCGCTGCTGAGGCTTCTTACCGAGATCGCAGCACCCGCTGAATCACCGATGGAGACGCGCCTTCGCTGGCTCCTGCACCAGGCGCGGTTAGCGATGCCGGAGGTCCAAACAGATCTCTACGACGATTCAGGAGAGTTTTTAGGCCGCGCAGATCTCTATTACCCACAGGCTCGTCTGGTGATCGAGTTCGACGGCGGCAACCATCGCGACCGCCTCGTAACCGACGACCGCAGGCAGAACGCCATCGTCAACGCCGGTTATCGAATCCTCCGATTCACCGCCGCCGATGTCAGCCACAGGCCCAGCGAAGTGGTCGCGCTGGTTCGCGCTGCGTTAAGGAATCCGGCTTAGGCTACCCGCGTGGAATTCGCCGACCTGGTGCGGCGGCGGCGCATGGTGCATCACTTCGCGAGTCGTCCCGTACCGCAAGAAGTCCTCGACACCATCCTCGAGTCCGCGCGCCACGCGCCCTCAGCCGGATTCAGCCAGGGCCTCGCCCTGATCGTGCTCGACGATCGCGAGCAGCTGGCGTGGTTCTGGCGCGCGACCCAGCAGACGGAGCGCCCCCAAGACGCTCCCCCCGTGGTCGTGCTGCCCGTCCCCGACAAGCGCGTGTACCTCGAGCGGTATCAGCGTCCGGACAAGGGAGGTCCACAAGGCCCGCGCGCAACCGAGAGCGGCTGGCCCACGCCCTACTTCTGGGACGTCGACGCCGCCATGGCCTGCATGCTCATCCTCCTCAAAGCGGTGGATCTGGGCATCGGCGCCTGGTTCTTTGGAATTCCGTACGGCCACGACGAGCTGGTGCAGACCCTCGGCGTGCCCGAGGGCCTGCGGGTGATCGGGGCCATCGGTCTCGGCTACCAAGCTGATGGCGACCGCATGGAAGGATCTAGCGTCACCATTCCGCGGCGCGAATTGAGCGGCATGGTGCACCGCGGCGGCTGGTGACCGCTTAGGCCTGACCCCTACAACCCTTCAGGCGGACCAATGGTCGCCGCGTCGCGCCCGAACTTCTTCACGTACTGCTTGTTGAGGTCAGGCCACGCCGCCTCCATCGAGGCTGCCGTCGTTCCGTCCAGCGCGTGTTCCAGCCGGTCGAGGCACACGTGCCACCCCGCGCTGTCGCGCGCCGCCTTGCCGAGCTTGTCAATGGTGTCGATCAAAGTCAAAACCGAGCCCGAACCTCGCGGCTCGATCTCGAACCGAATCCGGTCTGTGCCCCACCGCAGCTCGAGCACGCGCGGCGGTTGGAAAACCAGGACCTCACCGTCGAAGGCGTAGACGCCCTCGAGCTTGAACTCGAGCTTCGCGCCGACCCGCCACTCCTGCGGGACAAAGATCGTGTCCGGAAACCATTCACGCAGGTCTTCCGGTTCGGTCAACGCCCTCCACACTCTCTCCGGCGAATGTCGCAGGTCGCGCACGAAGCGAAGCTGCCAGCCCTCACCTAGCCTTTCGAGCTCTCCCAGCACGTTTGCCTCCTTGAGTTTGATCGAGGTGACGCTCGAGGTCGTCGAGGCTCTTCGTCCACATCGCGCGGTACGGCTCGAGCCACGCGTCAAGCTCGCGCAGCGGCAGCGCCTGCACGCGGTAGTAACGCCGCTGCGCATCGACGCGAGACTCGACGAGCCCCGCGCTTCGCAGCACACGAAGGTGCTTCGAAACGGCCGGCTGGCTGACGTCCAGCGCGCCCACCAGCTCCCCCACCGTGCGCTCCCGCTCGCGCAGCAGCTCGACGATCACGCGGCGGTTCGGCTCGGCCATGACCTCAAACGTCGACCCGACTGCCATCCGCCGAACATAACTCAGGAGCTATATAGCTGTCAAGCTATGCGCAGGAATAATTCCGGGATACGCTTGCTTGCACTGAGCGTGAACCGCAGTCCGCGCGACATCCTCGAAAGCGCCACGACGATCGCGGTCGTGGGCGCGTCGCGCGATCCCCTCAAAGCCGGAGGCTCGGTGCCGGCCGGATTGCAGCGACGCGGCTGGCGGATCATTCCGATCAACCCCTACGCCGACACGCTGTTCGGCGAGCGCGTCTATCGCTCCCTGCTGGACGTCCCCGAGAAGATCGACCTGGTCGACGTTTTCCGGCCTTCTGCAGATGCTCCCGAGATCGCTCGCCAGGCGGTAGCGGTGGGTGCCAGTGCGCTGTGGCTGCAGGAGGACATCCGGTCGGAGGAAGCCCGCCGCACAGCCGAAGCCGCGGGGCTGGACTACGTCGAGGACGAGTGCACCGGTGTCGTGGCATCGCTGTTCAGGCTGAGAAAGAGCGCGGCCTAGCCGCTAACCTCCTCGCCGTGGCGCGGCGAAGAACACGGCCCAAGCGGGACCGGACCATCGAATCCGAGCTCAAGTTTCGAGTCGCCGGGCAGGCGGACCACCTCAAGCTGCGCAACGCCCTGCGCCAGCGGGGCGCGAAGCTGGTCGGCCAATACAAAGAGGAGAACTTCCGCTTCAACGGACCGGGCAAGTCGACACGCAACACGACGCTGCGCTTGCGAGTCCTCAACGGCGGGCCGCGCGGCGTCCTGACTGCGAAGGGTCCGGCGAAGTTCGACGCCGGCGTCAAGAGCCGCGAAGAGACCGAGATCGAGATCGGTGACGTTCACGCCACCCTCGACATGCTCGAGCAGCTCGGGTTTCGAGTCGGCTGGACCTACCCGAAGAAGCGCTCGATGTGGGTGCTCGACGGAGTGGCGGTCACGCTGGACACCCTGGACTTCGGATGGTTCGTGGAGCTCGAGGGACCGGCCACCGCGCTGCCGGAGATGGCCAGGAGCCTGGGCCTCGACCCCATCAACGCGCTGCGCGACAGCTACTCGGTGATGGCGCGCAAGCACCAGGCGGCGAGGAGGCCCACCAAGACTCCTCCCACGCCGGTCGCGAGTCTGCCCCTGGAGGCCCCGCAGGCTTAGATTTGTTTTCTGTGTCGCGAGCACCGGCTCGATCATCAATCAATCGGCGCGGCGAACGTTCGGCCAGGCCGATCAAACGAGCCCTCCCGGTCGACGGGCGGCGGCGGGTCGTCATCGAGGCGGTGACGCCGGACGTGGGCGCCGGCCGTTTCCCCGCCAAGCGGGCGATCGGCGAGCTCGTCACGGTCGAGGCCGACGTCTTCGGCGACGGACATGACGCCCTCGCCGCGGTCCTGCGATTCAAGCACGAGAGCGCTCCCGAATGGACCGAAGCTCCGCTGGCCCCTCTCGTCAACGACCGATGGCGGGGCGAGTTCCCGGTCACCGAGCTGGGCCGCTACCGTTTCACGATCGAGGGCTGGGTCGACCACTTCGAAACCTGGAGCCGGCAGCTCGCCAAGCGCGTCCAGGCCGGCCAGGATGTGACGGTCGAGCTGGAAGTCGGGGCGCGACTGGTCGAATCGGCTGCGGCCCGCGCCGACGGCAATGCGGATGACGGTGCCCAGCTGGTGGCCTTCTCGAAAGCGTTGCGCGGCGGCGAGACGGGAACCGCCAACGGCGAGCTGAGCCGGTTGATGCGGCGCTACGCGGACCGCGCGTTCGCCACCACGTACAGCCGCGAGCTCGAGGTGCTCGTCGATCCGGTCAAGGCACGCTTCAGCAGCTGGTACGAGCTCTTCCCGCGCTCGGTCGGCACGTTCAAGGAGGTGGAGAGGCTGCTCCCCGACGTTGCCCGGATGGGTTTCGACGTCCTCTACTTCCCACCCATCCACCCCATCGGCCACACCCACCGCAAGGGCGCCAACAACAAGCCCGCCGCCCCCGGCGAACCCGGCAGCCCGTGGGCGATCGGCTCCGAGGAAGGCGGTCACAAAGCCATCCACCCCGATCTCGGTACGCTCGAAGACTTCCGGACGCTGGTCAGGTCCGCTTCCGACTTTGGCATCGACGTCGCGCTGGACATCGCGTTCCAGTGCTCGCCGGACCACCCGTACACGCGCGAGCACCCCGAGTGGTTCAAACATCGCCCGGACGGCTCGATCCGGTACGCGGAGAACCCGCCGAAGAAGTACGAGGACATCTACCCGTTCGATTTCGAGTCCGACGCATGGCAAGAGCTCTGGGAAGAGCTGCTGTCGATCTTCCTCTACTGGGCCGAGCAGGGCGTCCGCGTCTTCCGCGTCGA
>DATEGL010000308.1:0-19751 GCA_035280145.1 Candidatus Dormiibacterota bacterium
CGGGCCGTACGAGGACGGCACGAATGACTACACGGCTCAGATCCAGAAGTTCATTCAGCAGGACTGCCAGATCTTCAACACGTTTCCGATCCCGCCGGACTTCGCCACCTTCTGGCGGCAGGCTGCGCAGCAGGGATACACCAAGCACGTGAAGATCGGTCAGATCGCCAAGACGGGCCTGTTCCCGTCCCAGGTCACCTCGCTCGGCGCCATCGGCAACGGCCTTGCCTCCGGCGTGTACTGGGCGCCGACCTGGCCGTACAAGTCATCGCTGACAGGTATGACCAGCAAGCAGCTTGGCGACGGCTATGAGTCATCGAGCGGAAAGCAGTGGAACCAGCAGCTGGGCGCGAGCCTTTCGTTGTTCGACGTCGCCGCCGCGGTGTTGAAAGCGAGCGGCAATCCCAAGAGCAAGCAGAAGATCGCGGAGGCGATGAAGACGCTCACCGTCGAAACCCCTGTGGGCCACCTGGACTGGACCAAGAATCCCAACTTCGGTCCCGGAACCGCGGCGGTCTCGGGTGTCGTCAGCACTCCGATCATCGGCGGGCAGTGGAAGCAGGGTGTATCCAAGTGGCCGATCGATTTCGCGATCTGTGAGAACTCGGCCGACACCAACGTTCCGATCGCGGCGCAGCTGCAGGCCTACGCTGGCTAGTTAATGGAAGCGGCGGTCCTCGCCGCCGTCGGTGTGCGAAAGCGTTTCGGCGCGCTCGCCGTGCTGGACGGCGTCGACCTCACGCTGTTCAAGGGCGAGGCCGTCGGCATCGTCGGGCCCAACGGGGCCGGCAAGACGACGCTTTTGAGCGTACTCTCCGGCGCGCTCGCTCCTGACGCGGGGAGTGTCGAGTTTCTCGGCCGTGACGTCACTTCGAAGGGCGCCGCCGACCGCTGCCGGATGGGGATCTCGCGCACCCACCAGGTGCCGCGACCGTTCGTCGGCATGAGCGTGTTCGAAAACGTGCTCGTCGGCGCCACCGCCGGCGGCAAGCGACGGGGAGCGTTCGCATATGAGCTCTGCCTTCACGTGCTCGAGCAATGCGCGCTCCACCACCTCGCCAACCGGCGCGCCGAGAGCCTCGGCCTCCTCCAACGCAAGCGCCTGGAGCTGGCCCGGGCCCTCGCCGTCGAGCCAAAAGTGTTGCTGCTCGACGAGATCGGCGGCGGTCTGACCGACGCCGAGTCGGCCGCGCTGGTCGAGACGGTGGCCGCTTTGCGTGTCGCCGGCATCGCGGTCCTGTGGATCGAGCACATCGTGCATGTGCTGACGCAGGTCGTCAGCCGCTTGGTCTGCATGGACGAGGGTCGCGTCATCGCGGAGGGCCCGCCCGAGCAGGTCGTCTCGCAAGCGGCGGTGATCGACGCGTACCTCGGCACTCGCGGCGGCCGCCAGTGAGCCTGCTCCGGGTCGAGGATCTCGACTGCCGCTACGGACTGCTGCAGGCTGTTCGCGGCGTTTCGTTCGAGATTGAGCAGGGCGAGATAGTCGCGCTCATAGGCGCCAACGGCGCCGGCAAGTCGACGCTGCTGCGGGCGGTGGCAGGCGCGCACAGACCGCATGCCGGCCGCGTGCGATTCGACGGCGCCGACATCACGCGCATGCCCGCGCATCGTCGTGTGGCGCTTGGCATCGCCCTGGTGCCCGAAGGACGCCGCCTTTTCGGATCGCTGACGGTCGAGGAGAACCTTCGCGTGGGCGGCACTCGGCGGCGCGGACCCTGGAACGTGCAGTCGGTCCTGGACGTATTCCCGCTGCTGAAGGATCGCCGCCGCCAGCCCGCGGCGACTCTTTCGGGAGGCGAGCAGCAGGCCGTCGCCATCGGGCGAGCGCTGATGAGCAACCCGCGTTTGCTGCTCCTGGACGAAGTCTCGCTGGGACTCGCGCCCGTTGTTGTCGATTCTGTCTACCGCTCGCTCGCCGGCGTGATCAAGGAAGGCACCACTGTGGTCCTGGTCGAGCAAGACCTGACCCGCGCGCTCCAGGTCGCGGGTCGCGTGATCTGCATGCTCGAAGGGCGCGTCGTCCTGCAGGGCGCCGCCGCGTCTCTCGACCGCGATCGCGTGGTGAGCGCCTACTTCGGACTCAAACGCTCCGCATGACCGTGCAGTCACAACGCCGAGGTCTCGCCCAGTGACCGTTGCCAACGCCGTCCTGCAGGGCATCTTCCTGGGCGCTTTCTACGCGGTCCTGGCGTGTGGCCTGTCGATCATGTTCGGCCTCATGCGGATCATCAACCTGGCCCACGGCGACGTCGCCGTGCTCGGCGCGTACATCGTCTTCGTCATCGTCGACCGCACCGGCGCGTCCGCCTTCGTGGCGTTCGCGATCGCTCTCCCCGTGATGATCGTGCTCGGCTACCTGCTCCAGCTGACGATTCTCGAGCGAGCCCTCAAGGCCGGCATTCTCACCCCGCTGCTCGCTACGTTTGGCCTTTCGATCGTCATCCAGAACCTCCTCCAGCTGGTCTTCTCGCCAGACGTCCACTCTCTCGGCGGTAGCGCCGGGGGGCTGACGACGTCGAGCTGGCAGGTCGCGAGCGGTCTGACGGTTTCGGCCCTCGGGATCGCAGTGCTCGTCGTCGCGCTGGTGGTGTTCGGAGCGCTGCAGCTTTTTCTGTCGCGAACGCGGGCAGGGTGGAGGATGCGGGCCACCGCCGAGGATCCGGACGCCGCCGAGCTGGTGGGGATCAACAGCCGGGGCGTCTACGCGCGGGCGACGGCAATCGCCGTCGCGGTCGCCGCGCTCGGCGGCCTCTTTCTGGGCATCCGGTCGGTGTTTGATCCTGTAAGCGGTCCGACGCAGCTGATATTCGCCTTTGAAGCCGTCGTGATCGGAGGCATGGGCTCGCTGTGGGGGACGCTCCTGGGTGGGATCGCTTTGGGGGTCGCGCAGACGCTGGGCGCGCAGATTCACCCCCAGTTCGCGGTGATGGCGGGGCATCTTCTCTTCCTCGCCGTCTTGATCGTCCGCTTTGGCGGCGTCGGCCGGGTCCTGTTGAGGCGGACCGCATGAAGGTCGAGCGATGGTCGCGCACGTCGCGCCTGTCCATGATCGGCACCGTCGCGGTGGTCGCCGTCCTGGCCGCCGTGCCGTTCATCCTCGACCCCGACTACGTGCAGAAGCTGACGACCCTGCTGATCCTGGTCCTGCTCGCCGCCATGTGGAACGCCCTCGCCGGTTACGGCGGCCTGCTGTCGGTGGGTCAGCAGGCGTTCATCGGCATCGGCGCGTACGGGACCGTTTTCTTCGCCAAGCTCGGCGTCACGCCCTATGTGGCGATGGTCATGGCGGTGCTGCTTGCCGGCGCCGTGTCGGTGCCGATCTCGCTCTTCGCGTTGCGTCTGCGCGCCGCCCAGTTCGCCATCGGGATGTGGGTCATCGCCGAGGTGATCTCGATCATCGTCAGGCTCGACAGCAACCTTGGCGCAGGCACGGGCATCTCGCTGATCGAGCTGAACCGGTATGCGCCCAACTTCCGGCAGGCATACACGTTCTGGCTCGCGCTGGTGTTCACTGTGATCTTCCTGGCGGCCCTTTTCTTTCTCCTGCGCTCGTCCCTCGGCACGTCGCTGCAGGCGATCCGCGACGATGAGGACGCCGCCCGTTCCCTCGGCGTCCATGTCGCGGCGCGCAAGCGCCTGCTGTTTGTGCTCGCCGGCTTCGGCTGCGGCGCGGCCGGCGTCCTGATCGTGGCCAACACGCTGTTCATCGAGCCAGGCTCGATCTTCAGCGTCCAGTGGTCGGCTTACATGATCTTCATGGTCCTGGTCGGGGGGCTGGGCACGTTCGAAGGACCGATCCTGGGCGCGATCTTGCTCTTTGCGATCCAGACGACCTTCACCCAGGGAGGCCCGTGGTACCTCGTCGGCCTCGGGGCAACCGCGGCTCTGTTCGCGCTGGCCTTGCCGCGCGGCTTGTGGGGCGCGGTGGAAGAGCGTTTGGGCGTCCGTCTGATGCCGGTTGGCTATCGAGTCGTGGAGCTGAGCGGCGGTGGTGGCGATGAGAAAAGAGCCGCCTGAAACTCCGCCGGAGGACCTGATGCAGCACCCAGGCCACCTCCTGCGCCGCGCCGTACAGGTCATGAACCTCCTGTGGGACGAAGAGGTATCCCACACCATCACCTCACCGCAGTTCGCCGCGCTCAACGCGCTTTACAGCGAGCCGAACCTCGACCAGCGCACACTTGGCCGGCGCGTCTCCCTGGACCGCTCGACCATGGCCGAGGTCGTGTCACGCCTCAGCGCGCGCGGACTGATTCGCACCGAACGGGACACGCGCGACGGCCGGCGCAAGACCATCACCCTGACGGCGAAGGGACTCCACTCCGTGCAGCAGCTGATCCCGCGCACCCATGCGATGACCGCGCGCCTGGTCGGCCCGCTTGACGCCGGGCAGCGCACTGAGCTCTTGCGACTGTTGACCGACGTGGTGCGCGCAAACGAGCGGCGCTAGGCCGTCTTCAGCGCTGTCGCGACATCCTCTGAGCTGGTGACCCACCCAAAGAAGGTCCTCACATTGAAAATCGTCGCCGCCTGCACCTCCGCCGGGCCGGCCGCCATGGTCGCGTCCGCAACCAGCACCGGCCAGTACTCGAGGAAGTACGCATCGCGCAGCGTCGACTCCACGCAGACGTTCGACGCGATGCCGACCATCAGCAAATTGCGAATTCCACGCGACCGCAGCACCGAATCCAGCGAAGTACCGTGGAACCCGCTGTACCGGGACTTCACGATCACGACATCCTCTGGCCGCGGCGCGAGCTCGTCGACGATCTGAAAGTCCCACGTCCCGAAGGTCAGCAGCTTGCCGCGCAGCTCCGGCCGCTCGCGCATCAGGCAGAGCGCAAGCTCTTTCTGCGGGTTCGGCGAATCCACACCACCCGCGGTCGAGAGGTCGGGCGGATAGCCGATGGTCAGATACAGCACTGGCACACCGGCCTGTCGCGACGCCTCGCACACCAGCGCCGCGTTGGCGATGACGTCATGCGCAGGCTGGACGTCGATCCCCGCCAGGTCGAGCATTCCGCCGGGCGAGGCAAACGCGTTCTGCATGTCAACCACGAGCAGCGCCGTCCGCTCCAGGTCGAGGGAAAGCGATGACGGCTCCGCCGGCAGCTCGACGGTGCTCACGAGATGCGGACTATTCGCCGCGATTTCAGCTCGGACCGCGGCAGCGTCCCCGCCGCGACGACTCGGCAATCCAGCCGCACGCCCAACGCCTGGCGCAGCTCGGCCTCGAGGCGGTCGACGGCAAACGACGCGGCGGATGTCTCCAGCACCACCGCCACCTCGTCCATCGACCGCTCGCGTCGGTGCTCGATGACGAACTCGTCGACCTCGGGATGGCGGCGGACGATGTCCTCCACCTGGGACGGGTACAGGTTTACCCCACGCACTGTGAACATGTCGTCAACGCGGCCCTGGATCCCGCCGAGCACTTTCAGAAACGGGCTGCCGCACGTGCACGGCTCGCGGGACACGACCACTCGGTCGCCGGTCCTGTACCGGATCAAGGGCATGCCCCAACGGCCGAGGTTCGTCGCCACCAGCTCACCGTCCGGCATCACCTCGAAGATGAACTCCGACTCGATCAGGTGAACGCCGTCTCGAGCCGAGCAACTGTGCCCAGTGGGCCCCAGCTCCGTCATCCCGGTGTGGTCGAAGCAAGCCGCTCCGAACGCTTCCTCGATGGCGTCTCGAGTGGCGGGAATGCTCGCGCCCGGCTCGCCGGCGTGGATGGTGACGCCGATCTGCGAGTCGCGCAGGTCGAGCTCCAGATCACGCGCCAGCTCAGCGAGGCGCAGCGCATATGTGGGTGTCGAGAGGAGGACGGTCGCGCCCAGGTCGAGCATGGAGCGCAGCCGCTGCTCGCTCGACATCGCGCCGCCCGAGATGCACATCGCGCCGAGGCGTTCCGCGCCGCCGAATGCCGACCAGAATCCGATGAAGGGACCGAAGGAGAAGGCAAAGAAGACGCGGTCGCCGGCGGCCACGCCGGCCGCGCGGTAGACGTGTTCGGCCCAGATTCGCTCCCACCACTCCCACGACTCGACCGTGTCAAGCCAGCGCAGCGGCCGGTCCCCGCTGGAGCCCGAGGTCTGATGCAGCCGCACATAACGTTCTAGAGAAAAAGTCAGGTTCGTCCCGAACGGAGCGTGCACCTCCTGGTCGGCCACCAGCTCCGCCTTGGTGGTCAACGGCAGGCGCTCGAAGTCATCCCAGCCGTTCACGTCGTGCATCCGGGATCGCCAGAACGCGTTCGTCTTCAGGACTTCTGTTAAGCCTGCCTGCAGCTTGCGCAGCTGCAGATCCTTAATCGCGGACGGCTCGATCGCCGATCTCAAGGGCGGCATCGAGGATCTCGAAGCCCTCGTCGAGCTGGGCCTCGGTGATGCACAGCGGCGGGTTCGTCATGATCGTGTTCCAGCGCACGAAGGTGTACATGCCGCCGTCGAGCAGTGCCTGGTCGATGGCTTTCATCTCCGGCGACGTCCCGTTGAAAGGCGCGAGCGGCTCGAGCGTCTGCCTGTCGCGCACGAGCTCGAGACACCCGAACAGACCGATCGAGCGCGCAGCGCCGACGCATGGGTGGCGGTCAACCAGCCGGCGATGGTGCCGCGCCAGGACAGCGCCCATGCGCTGCGCGTTGCCGACCATGTCGTCCTCTTCGTACGCCTGGATGGTGCCCAGCGCCGCGGCGCAGCCAAGGGGATGGCTGTTGTAAGTGAGCCCTCCGTAGAAGACGTGGTCGTCGAAGTACGCGGCAACCTTGGGGCGCATGCCAACCGCGCCCAGTGGAACGTAGCTGCTGGTCAGACCCTTGGCCATCGTGATCAGGTCGGGCACGACTCCCCAGTGATCGACGGCGAACCACCGGCCTGTGCGGCCGAATCCCGTCATGACCTCGTCGCAGATCAGCAGGATCCCGTACCGGTCGCAGATCGCGCGCACGCCCTGCAGATATCCATCGGGCGGGATCAGGATGCCGTTGGTGCCGACGATCGGCTCGAGGATGAAGGCGGCGATCGTCTGCGGCCCCTCGAGCTGGATCGTCTCCTCGAGATTCGCCAGCGCCTCCTCGACCGTGTCCCATCCGCGCTGGATGCCGTGATACGGGTCGAGCACGTGCACCACGGCTCCGCCGGAGCCTTCGTTGGCCCACCGCCGGGGATCGCCCGTGGCCTGGATCGACGTGCCCGTCGCCCCGTGGTACGAGCGGTAGCGGGCGAGGACCTTCGTCCGGCCCGTCACGGCACGCGCGATCTTGATCGCGTTCTCGTTTGCGTCTGCGCCGGCGACCGTGAAAAAGACCTTGTCGATATCGCCAGGCAGCAGCTCGGCCAGCTTGGCTCCGAGACGTGCCCGGGCTTCGTGCGCCAGGAAGGGGCTGATGTACGGGAGCTGCTCCGCCTGGCGGTGGATGGCGTCGATGATGCGGCGGTCGCCGTGGCCGGCGTTGACGCACATCAGCTGGCTGTTGAAGTCGAGGAAGCGCCGCCCGTCGATGGTCTCGAAGTACACGCCTTTCGCGCTGGCGATCGGTAGCGGCTTGAGGCTCGCCTGCGACCTCCAGTCGTAGAGGGTGTGGCGCAGACACATTTCGGTGATCTCGTCGGCGGTGAGCGCCTTGACGGTTTCCAGCACCACGCGCGCATCGTATGCCAGTTCTGTCTTTGACAACGGGCTGGGCTGGTGTTATATCGAACACAGTTCCGCTCGCGTTTTGTGAGGAGGGGCAAATGCTACCCGCCGCATTTGACTATCGCGCTCCCGCCAGCCTGGACGAGGCGCTCTCCATCCTGCAGCAGCGTGGCGACGAGGCCAAAGTGATGGCCGGCGGCCAGAGCCTCATCCCGCTGCTCAAGCTGCGGTTCGCACGCCCGCAGCTGGTCGTCGACATCGGCCGCCTGCCGGCCATGAACAGCATCCGGCGCCAGGACGGACACGTGGCGATCGGCGCCCTCGCCCGCCACGTCGACATCGAACGCAGCAAGGAGCTCGCAGCGACGCTTCCCGTGATGGTCGAGGCGGCACGTTGGATTGCCGATCCTCTGGTCAGAAATCGTGGGACGCTGGTCGGCTCGGTCTGCCACGCGGACCCGTCGGGCGACTGGGCGTCGGTGCTGCTTGCCCTTGGCGCCGAGATCGTCGCCAGGGGGCAGGGGGGCGAGCGGGTGCTGCACGCCGACGGCTTCTTCACCGGCCCGTTCACCACCGCGCTCAGGCCGGACGAGGTGGTGACCGAGGTACGAGTCCCTCTGCCGAAGGGTCGGGCTGGAGGAACCTACCTGAAGCTGGAACGCAAGGTCGGCGATTTTGCGACCGTCGCCGTCGCGGTCCAGGCCGAGCTCGAAGGCGACAAGGTTGCCCGTGCGGGCATCGGGCTGACCGCGGTGGGGCCGAACAACATCAAGGCGACCGAGGCCGAGCACTTCCTGCACGGCAAAGTGCCGACTGACCAGGTCATCGCCGAGGCGGCCAGGCTCGCCGCCGAAGCAGCCGATCCCAAAGACGACATTCGTGGCAGCGCCGCATATAAGAAGGACGTGGTGCGGGTCTTCGTCCAGCGCGGCCTGAAGACCGCAGTGAGTCGCGCCAAGGAGGGTCGGGGATGAAACTTTCGGTCACGGTCAACGGCTCAAAACGCGCAGGCGACGTCGAGCCACGCGTGCTCCTCGTCGATTTCCTGCGCAGCAATCTCCGTCTCACCGGCACCCACGTCGGATGTGACACTTCGGGCTGCGGCGCTTGCACGATTCTGCTGGATGGCGAGCCGGTCAAGTCATGCACCATGCTTGCGGTCCAGGCGGACGGCCGAAGCATAACGACAGTCGAGGGGCTGGCAAATGGCGCGAACCTTTCGCCCGTGCAGATCGGTTTTCATGAAGAGCACGGGCTCCAGTGCGGCTTCTGCACGCCAGGCATGATGCTGGTCGGCGCCCACCTACTCGAACACAATCCCAACCCGACAGACGAAGAGATCCGGTGGGCGATCAGCGGCAACATCTGCCGGTGCACGGGCTACATGAACATCGTCAAGGCGATCAAGCATGCGGCTGCGCTGCGAGAGGCTGCGGAGGTCGTGCCGCGTGAGACGGCGGCCGCGACCGCGGGAGGCGAATGAAGATGGCCACCGAAGTCCACATGCATGGCCGCATCGGAGAGTCCATCAAGCGCAAGGAGGACGCTCGGTTCATTCGCGGGAAGGGCAACTACCTGGACGACATCGAGCTCCCGGGCATGCTGCACATGGCAATCCTGCGCAGCCCTCACGCGCACGCTCGCATCGAGGCGGTCGACACCGCCGCGGCGAGCCAGATGCCTGGAGTGGTCGCGGTGGTCACGGGCGAGCTGCTGGCGCAGCACAAGCTCGCCTGGATGCCAACTCTCAGCTACGACACGCAGGCGGTGCTGGCGACAGACAAGGTTCGTTTCCAGGGCCAGGAGGTGGCCGCCGTCATCGCGGAGACCCGAAACCAGGCCGAGGACGCGCGCGACGCCGTCGTGGTCGATTACAAGGTCCTGCCGGCCGTGATCAGCCCCGAGCAGGCAAAGACCGCGGGCGCCGCGCTCATTCGAGACGACAAGGAAAATCAGAAGGACAACCACATCTATCACTGGGAAGCGGGCGACCAGTCGACGACGCAGGCTGCATTCGCAAACGCAGACAAGGTGGTGCGCCTGCACACGTTCTATCCGCGATGCCACCCCGCCCCTCTCGAGACGTGCGGTTGTGTCGCCGACGTCAACGGCGCGACTGGCAAGGCCACGATCTACATGACCAGCCAGGCGCCGCACGCTATCCGCACCGTGTTCGCGCTCGTCGCCGGCCTGCCAGAGCAGAACATCCGCGTCGTCGCCCCTGACATCGGCGGCGGCTTCGGGAACAAGGTCCCCGTCTACCCGGGCTACGTCGTGGCAACCGCCGCGAGCCTCCTGATAGGCCGGCCGGTGAAGTGGGTCGAAGATCGCACTGAGAACCTGATCTCGACCGGCTTCGCCCGAGACTTTCACATGACGGGCGACCTTGCCGTGGACAAGGACGGCAAGATGCTCGCCCTCCGCGTCCATCTCGACAGCGACAACGGCGCCTTCTACTCGGACGCCCAACCGACCAAATTCAAAGCGGGCCTCTTCCACATCGTGACGGGCTCGTACGACATCCCGACAGCCCATGTCACCGCGGACGGGTACTACACGAACAAGGCGCCAGGCGGGGTCGCGTACCGCTGCTCGTTCCGAGTCACTGAGGCGAGCTATCTCATCGAGCGCCTGGCCACCAACGCCGCGATCGAGCTCGGCATGGACCAGGCCGAGTTTCGGATGAAGAACTTCATCAAGCCGGAGCAGTTCCCGTACCAGTCGGCAACCGGATGGGTCTATGACAGCGGCGACTATCCGGCTGCGATGAACCTCGCCCTGGAAAAGTTGGGCTACGCCGAGCTGCGGAAGGACGTCGAGGCGCGGCGCAAGAAAGGCGAGGTCACGGGGATCGGGGTCGCGAGCTTCACCGAGGTGGTGGGTGCGGGTCACGGCGCGGAGTTCGACATTCTCGGCCTGCGCATGTTCGACAGTGCGGAGCTGCGCGTGCACCCGACCGGCAAGGCGATCCTCAGGATGGGAACCAAGTCACAGGGTCAGGGCCACGAGACGACCTTCGCCCAGATCGTGACGGAGGAGCTGGGCATCCCGGCAGCCGACATCGCGGTCGAGGAGGGCGATACCGACACCGCGCCATACGGGCTGGGCACGTACGCATCCCGCAGCACTCCTGTAGCGGGTGCGGCAACGGCAATGGTCGCTCGCAAGCTGCGTGACAAGGCGCGCAAGATCGCCGCTCACCTGCTCGAGGCCGCTGAGGAAGACCTGGAATGGGAGATGGGCAAGTTCTACGTCAAGGGCTCGCCGGACAGGGCCAAGACGATCCAGGAGATTGCCTTTGCCGCCTACACGAACGTCCCCGAGGGAATGGAGGCCGGGCTCGAGGGCGTGCACTATTACGATCCGCCGAACATGACGTATCCGTTCGGGACCTACGCGGTCGTGGTGGACGTCGACAAAGGCACCGGTCAGGTAAAGGTGCGGCGCATGGTCGCGGTGGACGACTGCGGTGTGCGCATCAACCCGATGATCGTCGAGGGGCAGATCCACGGCGGCCTGACCGAAGGCTTCGGCATCGCGTTCATGGAGCTGATCACCTTCGATAGCGAGGGCAACTGCATAGGGTCTAACTTCACGGATTACCTGCTGCCGACTGCCTGGGAGACTCCGAAGTTCGAGCTCGGCGAGACGGTCACCCCGTCACCGCATCACCCCTTTGGCGCCAAGGGCGTCGGCGAATCCGCAACCGTGGGCTCGCCGGCGGCGTACGTCAACGCCGTGATCGACGCCCTATCGCCATATGGCGTCACCAACATCGACATGCCGGTAACCTCGGACAAAGTGTGGGCCGCGCTCCGAGCGGCGGGAGTGAACGAATAGGCGACGACATCCTGGACCTGCTCAAGGAGTACGAGGCCGCGGGCACGCCGTGCGCGCTCGCGACTGTCGTGCGCGTCGAGCCACCGGCGTCGGCGCGTCCCGGTGACAAGGCGGTCATCACCTCGGACGGCAGGCTTCGGGGCTGGATCGGCGGCAGCTGCTCGGAGCCGACCGTTAGGCGGGAAGCCTTACGCGCTCTGGCTGAAGGCACGCCGCAGCTGGTCCACATCGTCGGCGGGGACGAGGTAAAGGAATCCCGCAAGCACGGCGAGCTGATGATCGCCACCACCTGTCCAAGTGGCGGATCACTCGATATTTTCATCGAGCCAAGAAGGCCACGGCCGTTGCTCGTTGTGTTCGGTGAGAGCCCGGCGGCTCAGACTCTGGTTCGGCTGGCCGAGCTCACAGGCTTTCGGGCTCGCGCTGTCAGTCACGCCGAGCTGGCGACGCTCGAGATCCCGCCGGGCGAGGGTTACGCCGTTGTGGCCACGATGGGTCATTTCGACGAGGACGCGCTGGAGGCTGCACTGAGCCATCCAGACCTCGAGCTCAGCTTGATCGCGAGCACTCGCCGCGCCGCGGCGGTCCGCGCTGAGCTCGTGCGCCGCGGGCTGGACGAGCACGCTCTCTCGCGCGTGCGAACACCTGCCGGCAAGGTCCGAGGTGGGACGCAGGAGGAGATCGCACTGCTCGCTCTGGCCGAAGTAGTGACCGCACGGCGCAAAGGCGGCTCCATGCCGATCGGCGTCGCGGTGGCGCCAATCACGTTCGTCACAGATCCGATATGCGGTATGACGGTCGATCCGCTGACCAGCCCTTACAAGCTCGTCGTAGGCGACACGACTTACTGGTTCTGTTCGGCGGGCTGTCAGGCCGAGTTCTCAGCCCGCGGAGCCGTTCCCCCTGCTGGAGCGACCCGATAGAAAGACCCAGGATCGGGATCACGACGAGCCCCCGCCGGGGCGCGCAGTACTACGTGCCCTACCGGAAGGCCGTGGAGGCCGCGGGCGCCGAGGCGATCGAACTCCCGTCGGGCACGGCTTCGCTTCCCGAGCTGGACGGACTGCTGCTGCCCGGCGGGTGGGACGTCGATCCAGCCTTTTACGGCGAGACGCCGGACGACAGGATCGGACCCATCGACCACGAGCTGGACGAGACAGAGCTGCGGCTTTTCAAGCAAGCACACGTACAAGAGCTCCCGGTGCTCGGGATCTGCCGCGGCCAGCAGGTCATCAACGTCGGCCTTGGCGGGTCGTTGGTGCAGCACCTCGACGACCATGACGTCGGCGAGCACGGGCGCCGCCACCTGGCCCACACCATCGAGGTCGATCCGTCATCCGAGCTGGGCCAGGCCGCCGGCGAGCACCGGCTCCGGGTCAACAGCTTTCATCACCAGGCGATCCGGCGACTCGCGAGTGGCTTGCACCAGACAGCTTCGGGCGACGACGGGACGGTCGAAGGCGTGGAGTCGGATGACGGGCTGATCGTGGCGGTGCAGTGCCACCCCGAGGAGCTGACCACCGACCTGCCGTGGGCGCGGCGGCTGTTCGAGCGCTTTGTCGCCCGAGCAAGGGGTCACACACAACCGTACTAACTTCGTGCAGTGCGTGCGTGAGGCCTGACCAAGAAGAGGCCCCAGTAGAGGCTTGAGCACGAAGAGGCCTGAGCCAAGAGAGGCGCGAGGCAAGAAAGGCCCGAGCAAGATGGCCTGAGCAAGATGGCCTGAGCAAGATGGCCTGAGCAAGATGGCCTGAGCAAGAGAGGCCTGTAAAGAAGGTTCCCTCCTGGCCACGGCTGCGCCAGTGTGGTCGCATGGTCGACCCGATTCCGACTGGCGAAGACATAGCCATGCAGTTGATTCGACTGCGCCGGCAGATCGACGACCTGGAGGTCGAGTTCTCGCGCCTGGCGGCCGAGTTTGACAAGACGGGTTGGTGGGACTTCGAAGGGTTCAATACCGCGGCCGACTGGATCCGTTTCAACTGCCACATGAACTCGCACGGCGTTGTCAGCGCGTTCGCGGTCGCTGCCTCCGAAGCCGAGATGCCGGCGACGATGCAGGCAATGACCTCTGGTGACATCGGCTTCGCGCATGTGGCGACGGTGGCGCGGACTGCCATCGATGTCGGTGGTGCGTTCGATGAGACCAAACTCCTGCCGACGGCGAAGGAGCACTCGCCTGGAAAGTTCTTTCACAAATGCCTGCATTACCGGCATTCGGTGGACGCCGAGGGTTACAACCGAGACCAGGAACAGCTGCACGAACAGCGTGGCCTGCGCCTCAACACAGCGCAAGACGGCTGTCTGATCATCAATGGACTGCTTGATCCCGTCGGTGGCGCTGTCGTCCGCGCGGCGCTCGAGCCGCTGGCCAGGCCGGGCGGCGAGCACGATCACCGCAGCCGGGAGCAGCGATACTCCGACGCCCTCGTCGACCTGGCGGAGGGCGGCAAGCCGGCCACCGTTCAGGTCACCGCGACCCTCGAGACACTGAAGGGAACAGAAGGCGCGCCGGCAGGAGAGATGGAGTTCTCACCTCCGCTCTCTTCAGCGACAGTGCAGCGCCTGGCCTGTGACGGCAACCTCAAGCGTGTGCTTCTCGATAGCAAGTCCGAGGTCATTGATGTTGGTCGGACCAAGCGGTTGGTCGACGGCGCGCTGCGCAGAGCGCTGTCGCTTCGCGACAAACACTGCCAGTGGCCCGGTTGCGAGCGCCCGGCGTCGTGGTGCGACGGACATCACCTGGTGCACTGGATCGACGGCGGCGAAACCAATCTCCAGAACTGCGTGCTGCTCTGCAAGCGCCATCACCGGATGGTGCACGAAGGTGGGTGGCAGCTGATCAAAACCGAAGATCAGCAAATCGTTACGATCGCGCCCACCATCACCTTTGGTTCACCGCGTACGCCGGATCCGTAGCGGGATAGTCCGCGATGCCCTGGGCATCGCGGTGGCGAGCGCTGCATACGCGATTTCTTTTGGCGCCATATCGACGGCGGCGGGTCTGTCGCTGATTCAGACCTGCGCGCTATCGGTCCTCATGTTTACGGGCGCGTCGCAGTTCGCGATGGTTGGTGTGTTCGGCGCTGGGGGCAGCGTCTGGGCGGGAGCGGTGGCGGCGGCGCTGCTTGGCTCGCGGAACGCACTTTACGGCCTGCGCCTGTCTTCCCTGCTGAGTGTGCGTGGCTGGCGCCGGCCGCTAGCCGCGCATTTCGTGATTGACGAGACGACCGCGATGTCAATTGCCCGCGACGACCTGGAGCTGAGTCGCTTTGCGTTCTGGGCTACAGGTTTTGCCCTGTTCACATTCTGGAACATGGGCACGCTTATCGGAGCGCTGGCCACACACGCGATCTCGAACCCCAAGGTCTTCGGTCTCGACGCCGCCCCACCTGCCGCGTTCCTGGCCCTGCTTGCGCCGCGGTTGCGGGCGCGGGAGCCGCTGGCCATCGCGATCGCGGCGGCGGTGGTAGCGATCGTTGCACTGCCTTTCGTTCCAGTCGGCGTGCCGCTACTGATCGTCGCGCTCCTTGTGTTGCTCTACGGGCTCCTGAAGCGATGATCTGGGCCGGGCTGCTGGTGGCATCGGCCTCGTGCTATGCATTCAAGCTCGCGGGTCTTTCCATTCCCCAGCGATGGCTCGAGGATCCGAGAATCCAGCGCACCGTGCCGCTAATCCCAGTCGCGCTGCTGGCCGCGCTCGTGGGCACGCAGACTTTCTCGACCGGGCATCATCTGGTGTTTGACGTGAGAGCGGCCGCCCTCGTCGTCGCTGTCATCGCGGTTGTGCTCCGGGCGCCGTTTCTCGTGGTCGTCGCAGTCGCCGCCGCAACCGCTGCCCTCCTAAGGCTCGTCCAGCTTTAGGGTCACGATCTGGAACGGTCTGAAGGCCAGCTCGAGCGATGTCGTCGACCGCTCGCGCTCTAGCAGGTCGCACACCACAACGCGCGCGTGCGGCACCGTCGTCTTGATGCGCACCTGGCACGGCCGGCCCCACGCTTCGTACAGGCGAACGATCACCGCTTCCGAGTCCTCGGCGCGCTTGATCGCCTCCACGATGACCTGCGGGCTGTCGACCTCGACCAGCGACCGTGACTTACCCAACGGCAGGTTGGTCGGAACGACTCGAAGCGACGAATTCAGGTCCTCGGCCGCGTCGATCACGCCCGCCTCGCGCCAGTCGCCCGTGTGCGGCATCAGCGCATACGTGAAGCGATGCGAGCCCTGATCCGCACTCGGGTCGGGATGCGTCGGCGCCCGAAGGAGCGAAAGCCTCATGACCCCGTCGTGAATGTCGTAGCCGTGCTTGGAGTCGTTCAGCAGCGCCACGCCGTACTCCCCGTCGCCCAGGTCTGTCCACCGCTGTGCGCACACCTCGAACATCGCACGGGCCCGGCTGTCGCCCCAGTGAGTCGGTCGCCGCACATGACCGAACTGAATCTCGTACGTCGCCTCACGCGAGCTGATCGCGACAGGGAACGCGACCTTCAACAGCTTGTGCCTCTCATGCCACTCCACGTCAGTCTCAAACCGCAGGACTCGAGAGCCGGGCAGCAGCGAGATCGACTGCCTGACCATGGAGCTGCCGAACGCCCTGCCGACCACGACGTACGAATCGCGACTCTCGATGTCCACGTCCCACGCATCCCAGCGGCGCGGATTGTCGTCGTGGAGCTCGAGCACGTTGCCCGGCCCGCTCAGGACCTCGCGTCCCGCCTCCTTGTCCCAGATCGACGTGATGACGCCATCGCCGCCCAGCTCGACGCGTAGTAAGTCGTTCTCCAGCGAAACCGAAGTCTCGCCCGCAGACGGAAGCGCAGACGCAAGCGCAGACGGAAGCGCCCCCACAACGACCCAGCCGCACGCCGGCGCCCCCCCGCGGATGTGCGACGTCGGATTGAACAGGGCGAACCGTTGGCCATCGCGCGCATCACCCGCGATCGCCTCAAGGGCGCCCCCAACCATCCTTTCGGCCTCGACGACGACCTCCGACAGATCCCGCGTGTTTTCTTCGTACACCCAGTCGATGCTCGACCCGGGGAGGATGTCGTGAAACTGATTCAGCAGCACCGTCTTCCACAAACGCTCGAGATCGCCCCGCGGATAAGAACGACCCCCGCCGCCGCCGGCCGCCACCGACCACATTTCGGCTTCCCGAAGCAGCGCCTGCGCGCGCCGGTTCCACCACTTGGTGCGACCCTGCGTCGTGTACGTCCCCCGGTGCAGCTCGAAGTACAGCTCCCCGGAAACAGTGGCAAGGTCGCGCGACTCGGCCGCAGCGACATCAAAGAATTTCTCTGCGCTGCCAATCGGAACCTGCAGCGCACGCGAGGACTCGATCATCTCGGCCGTCGGCCCACCACCGCCGTCACCAAACCCGAACAGGTAGAGCGAGCGGTTTGATTGCGCCCCGTCTTTGAAGTTGCGCGCGCTGTACTCCAGCTCGTCGCGTGAAAAGGAGCCGTTGTAAGTGTCCGCGGGCGGGAAATGCGTGAATACGCGCGTGCCGTCGATCCCTTCCCACCAGAAGGTGTGGTGCTCCGGTGGATTGGTGTCGTTCCACGAGAGCTTCTGGGTCAGGAAGTAATCACAACCCGCCTCCTTGATCAGCTGCGGCAAGTTGCCCGGATAGCCGAACACGTCCGGCAGCCACAGGATCCGCGTCTCGACGCCGAATTCGCGCATGAAGAAACGCTTGCCGAACAGCAGCTGGCGGACAAGCGCCTCGCCTGACGGCAGGTTGCAGTCCGCCTCGACCCACATCGCCCCCACCGGCTCCCACTGCCCGCGCTCGACCATCGCCGTGATCCGCGCATAGATGTCCGGATACGACTCTTTCATCCACTCGTACTGCGCGGGCTGCGACGCAGCGAAGACCTGAGTGGGGTACTGCTCCATCAATGCGAGCTGCGTCGACCAGCTGCGCGCCACCTTGCGCCGGGCCTCGCGAAGGGGCCACTCCCAGGCGGTGTCGATATGGGCATGACCGATAGCGGTGATGAGATGCCCTCCAACGTCGAGAGCCGGCCCGTCAACACCAGGCGGGGACCACAGAACGAGCTCTGCCTGGCGCAGGACGAAAGCCGGGCCAGGCGACGATCGCAGCGCCAACATCGAAGGCGCCGGCTCGACGCCCTGCTCCGTCGCGCGAGGGTTCGCTGCCGCCTCTAGATAGAACTCGAAATCGGCGCCATCAATTGGCAGCCACCTGTGATTCGGGTCCACGCCCCGCCATGCTTTGCCGTCCTTCCACGCCAGCGCCTCGCAGGTGAACCCGGTCGGGCCGGCGAAGCCGAGGTCGAAGACCGCCGCCACCGGCCGTCCGACCCACGCATCCGGCACCCGGCCGCGGACGCGAAACCACGCCGTGCCCCACGGCGGGCCCCACGCATCGCCCACCCGAAACGGCCGAAAGTCTCCCCGCACGGCCTCCGAGTAAGGGACCGGCTCGCCACGGATCTCAAAGGCGGTCAGCTCCAGGTCCACGGCGCTCTAGTGTGTGGCAATGCAGATCGAGGTCGTGCACGAGGCCACTGAAGAGCTGCACACCGCGCTGGCAAGGCTGCTGCCCCAGCTCAACCCTAGGCTCGAGCCGCCCGATATGGCCCGCCTCGAGCGCCTCCTGGCCGACCCCGACGTCACGCTTCTGGTCGCCAGGGATGGAGAGGAGATCGTCGGCACGACCACCGTGATCGTATACACGACGCCGTTCTGGATCAAGGCTCGCCTGGACGAGGTCGTCGTCGACGCGTCAGCGCGCGGCAAAGGCGTGGGCGAGGCGCTGGTGAAGCAGGCGCTCGACATCAGCAGGCAGCGTGGGGCGCAGGTGGCGGAGCTGCAGTCAGGACGAGGCCCGAATCGCGGAGCGGCGCATCGCCTTTACGAACGGCTTGGCTTCGCGATCCGCGACTCCGACGTCATGCGGATCGTGCTTTGAACGTCAACGTCTCCAGGCGATCCACCATCGACGCCAGCGTCGCGAACGCCGCCTCGACCGGCTCCGGCGACGTCATGTCCACACCGGCCATCTGCAGCCCCTCGAGCGGATACATCGATCCGCCGCTTCTCAAGAACGCCCGGTAGGAGGCCACCGCCTGCGGATCGCCAGCGGCCACCCGCTCGACCAGATGGTCGGCCGCGGCAATTCCAGTCGCGTACTGGTAGACGTAGAAGTTGCTGTAAAGGTGAGTATGAAACTGCGCCCACGTGGAGCCAATGCGCTCGCGGTCGCGGTCGCTGACGTCGACCTCTGAGCCGTACACCTCCAGGATCAGGTCCGCCATCAGGTTGTTCAGGTAGCCGGCGGTCAGCGCGCCGCCGCGCTCCACTCGCTCGTGGGTCTCAAGCTCGAACCGAGCCAGCGACGGCATGATAAATAAGTAACGGTAGAAGTTCGACATCGCCTCTTCGATCACCGCGATCTGGAGCGACGGCTCGGACTTGGTCGCCAGCAGGTGTCGCCGGGTCAGGGCCTGGTGCATGTTCGAAGCGACCTCGGCCTGGAACAGTCCGTAGTTGGAATACACGTACGGCTGCGTGCCCCGCGTGTAGTACGAGTGCATCGAGTGCCCCAGCTCGTGCGCAAGCGTGGACATCGAATAGATGTCGTCGTTGTAGCTCATGAAGATGAAAGGCCGCGTGTCCATCGCGCCGGTCGAGAAGGCGCCCATGCGCTTGCCCTTGTTGGGATAGATGTCCACCCACCGGTCCTCGGTCGCGCCTTTGCGCATCACAGCTACGTAGTCGTCGCCCAGCGGCGCGACACCTTCGACGATCCACTCGACCGCTTGCGAGTAGGGCACCTCGAGGGTGTTTGGGGTCAACTGGGCGCGCAGGTCGTAGGGCCTGAGCACCTCGAGACCCAGAGCCTCGCGCCGGATCCGCCAGTAGCGGTGCCACGTGCCCACGTTTTCACGAAACGTGCGCACCACGTTGTGGAAGACCTCGACCGGGATGTGCGCCGGCTCCAGCGCAGCCTCCAGTGAAGACGCGTACCCGCGCGCCCGCGCGAAGAAAACGTCCCTCTTCACGCCGCCGCTCAGGCTCGCTGCCATCGCGTGCTGCGTGCGCAGATGCTCGTCGGCGTAGCTCTCGAACGCTGTGCGCCTGACCGCCCGGTCAGGATTCGTCAGCAGCGCCGAGACCGTGCCCTGCGCGACCTCGTGCAGCTCCCCGTCTCCTCCGACCGCCGGTATGAACTTCAGGTCGGTGTTGGCGAGCACGCTGTGCACCGACAGCGCGGAAGCCAGCGGATCCGAGACCTGGGTCAG
>DATEGL010000309.1:0-10595 GCA_035280145.1 Candidatus Dormiibacterota bacterium
CAGGCAGTCGAAGTTGGCCTTCACGTAGGCGGCGTGGCTGCCCACGTCCTCCCAGTAGCCGTCGGCGATCCAGCCGAAAACGCGCTCGCCTTGCTTCAGCAGCTTCGGGAACACGTCGCCCGACCAGTCAGTCACCTCGCCGGCGCGGAAGAAGTCGAACACGGCCGGGTCGAGGATGTAGATGCCGGTGTTTGCAAGGTCAGAGATCACCTCGCCCCAGCTGGGCTTCTCTATGAATCGCTGCACGGCGCCGCCGTCGTCGACGACGACGACGCCGTACTCGAGTGGGTTGGGAACCGGCTTAAGCACGATGGTGGCGATTGCTTTGCGTTCCCGGTGGAACCTCGCGGCGGCGCCTAGGTCGATGTCCGTCAGCGAGTCCCCGGAGATGACCACGAAAGTCTCGGGGAGCTGCTGCCGCGCCAGCATGACCGATCCGGCGGTGCCGAGCGGCGAATCCTCGACCGAGTACGTCAGCGCGACTCCCTGCTCTGAGCCGTCGCCGAAGTAGTTGCGAATCGATGCGCCGAGGTACTGCACCGTGGCCACCACGTCTCGAAGCTGGTGGCGGCGTAGGTGCAAAAGGATGTGCTCCATAATCGGCCTGCCACCCACCGGGACAAGCGGCTTGGGCAATGTGCTGGTCAGGGGGCGCAGACGCGAGCCCTCGCCGCCGGCCATGACAACCGCCTTCATCCGCCCTTCCTCACTAGGATCTTAGTTCCGTGCTGGACGAACTCAATACATTCGCCTACGACTTGCTCTGGACCTGGCAGCCCCGGATCCAGGCACTGTTCCGCACTCTCGACCCCGAGCTCTGGAAGTCAACCCGCGAGAACCCCGTCCTGGTACTCGCGCAGCTCGGCGAAGACGGCGTCGCGAAAGCGATGGAACGCGACGACGTGAAGCAGGCGCTCGAGGGCGCCCGGGCCGCGTATCGCGAGTATTACGATCGGCATCCGCGCTTCCTGGACGCGCAGGCGCCGCTGGCGATCGCCTATTTCTCTCTGGAGTTCGGACTGACCGAGTGCCTCCCCATCTATTCAGGAGGCCTCGGCGTGCTCGCGGGCGATCACCTGAAAGCGACCAGCGATCTCGGTCTGCCGCTCGTGGCGGTGGGTCTCCTGTACAGGCAGGGATTCGGACGCCAGGACATCGATGCGAGCGGCCGGCAGTTCGAGGTCTATTTCGAGAATCGCGGTGACCAGCTGCCGGTGCGGAGGGTTGAGGGCGTCGAGGTGGAGGCGCCGATCGGGCCGCACAACGTCAAGATCGCGGTCTGGCGCGTCCAGGTCGGCCGTGTCCAGCTGTTCCTGCTGGACACCGACCTCGAGGCCAACCCGCCGGAGCTACGCAGCATCACCGACCGCCTGTACGTGCCGGAGCCGGACCGGCGGCTTCGGCAGGAGATCGTGCTCGGCATCGGCGGCGTGCGCGCGCTTCGCGCACTCGGCATCGACGCGGGCGTCTTCCACCTGAACGAAGGCCACAGCTTTCTCTGCGCCATCGAGCGCATCCGCGAGCTGCGCGCATCGCGTCAGATGACTCTGGAAGAGGCGTACCTCGTCGCCCGGGCGGGCATCGTCTTCACCACACACACTCCGATCGCGGCGGGCAGCGACTACTTCGATTCCGGGTTGGTGTGGGACCTGCTTGGACCCTATCTGAGCCAGGTCGGGATCTCGTTCGACCGCTTCATGGACCTTGGCCGCCAGCGGCCCGGCGACCCGCGTGAGCGCCTTTGCACCACCTACGCCGCGCTGCGGCTCGCCGACCAGTCTGTGGGTGTGAGCCGCCTGCACGGCGCGGTCTCGCGCCGTTTGTGGAAGGACGCCTGGCGAGGACTGCCGGAGACGCAGGTCCCCATCGGCTCGGTGACCAACGGCGTGCACATGCCGACGTGGGTCGCGCCTGAGATCGCCGACCTTCTCACCCGTTATGTCGGGCCGGACTGGTGGGACCTCGACCCGTCCGACGGCCGCTGGCACGCGGTTTATGAGATCCCATCGGCCGAGCTGTGGGCGATCCACGGCGACCTGAAGCGCAGGCTCTTCGTCACCACGAACGAACGCGCGGAGACGCCGCACGAGCTCGACCTGAATGCCCTCACCATCGGATTCGGCCGTCGGTTCGCGCCGTACAAGCGAGCCAACCTGCTCCTGAGGGACCGTCCCCGACTGTCCAAACTGCTGCGCAACACGAAGCGACCGGTGCAGATCTTGTTCGCCGGCAAATCGCATCCTGCCGACCAGCCGGGCAAGGACATCGTCGCCGGGATTGTCGCCCTCGCCCGCGAGGAACCTCGCGTGATGTTCCTCAAGGACTACGACATCGCTCTGGCGCGAAACATTGTCCAGGGCGCCGACGTGTGGCTCAACAACCCGCGTCGCTTTCTCGAGGCGAGCGGCACGAGCGGGATGAAGGCAGGGGCCAACGGCGCTCTGAATGTCAGCGTGCTCGATGGATGGTGGGACGAGGCGTACCGCCCAGAGCTGGGTTGGGCGATACCGTCAGGCGCGACGCTGGACCGGCAGGAGGTCGATGACGTCGCCGAAGCGGAGGGGCTGTACCGGTTGCTGGAGCGAGAGGTTGTGCCCGCCTACTTCGACCGCGACGAGAACGGGATCCCGCGCCGGTGGGTCGACATGATGAAGGCCTCGATACGCACGCTCGCGACGCAGTTCGCGGCCCGCCGGATGGTGACCGATTACTTCAACACCGCCTACGCCCCAGGCGCGCGCCGGGTCGAACAGCTGCGACTGCTGCCGGACTGGGGCGGCTGAATCATGAGAGGAAACCCCAATCTCATCGGCCGGGCGCTGCGCGCCAGACCTGCTCTCCTTCCGGCATCACTCCCCGACCGGCGCGGGCGCTCCTGCTGCCGGAGCTTCCTCCGCGGCGGCCAGCCCGTGGCGCTCGTGGTGCCCGGCGATCGCCGCGACGTACAGCTGCACGTACTTCACTGCCGACCTGGACCACGACACGTCCTCACGCATCGCGTGCTGCACCAGCCATGACCACACCGACGGATGCCGGAAGGTCTCAGCGGCCCTGACGACCGCCGCGAAGAACTGCCACGCGTCGTAGGCGCCAAACCGGAACCCATTTCCGGTGTGGGCGACCGGGTCGTAATCGCGAATCGTGTCGGCAAGTCCCCCCGTGATGCGAACGACGGGAATCGTGCCGTACCGGAGGGCGATCAGCTGCGCAAGTCCGCCTGGTTCGAACCGAGACGGCATCCAGAGAATGTCAGCGCCTGAGTAGATCCTCTGCGCCAGCGCGGAGTCGAATCCAATCGCCACCGCAACCTGGCGCGGTCGCTCACCCGCCCAGCGCCGAAACATGTCTTCGTACCGGCGGTCGCCGGTGCCCATGACCACCACCTGAAGACCAAGCTCGAGCAGCTCCGGCAGTGCCTGCTCGATCAGGTCGAAGCCCTTGACGTCATAGAAGCGCGACACGATCGCGCACACCGGTTTGTTGACATCCTCGAGGCCGAGCTCGCGGCGCAGCCCGGCGCGGCAAAGCGCCTTGTTCTGTGGCGCGTCGGCGGAATAGTGGTGCGCGATGTTCGGGTCACGCTGCGGGTCGAAGATCTCGTAGTCGATGCCGTTCAGGATTCCGTGGAGCTTGTGAGTGTTGCGCCGCAGCAGCTCGTCCAGGCCTTCGCCGTATTCGGGGGTCTGGATCTCTTTCGCGTAGCGCTCGCTCACCGTGTTGACGACGTCGGCGAAATGAATGCCGCGCCCGAGCACGTTGACGACGTTGTCCAGGCCCGGGATGCCAAGGCGGATCAAGCCCCATTCCTGCAGTCCGGCGAGCATCAGAGCGCCGAACCCGAAAACGCCTTGCGCCGACAGGTTGTGGACGGTGAGCGTGGTCGCGATGTCCATGTATCGCTCGTCGTCGTAAACGCGGTCGAGCAGGTTGGGTATGAGCGCCCCCCACCAGTCGTGCACATGGATGACATCGGGGAAGAAGTCGATCCTGGGCATCATCTCGAGCGCCGCCCTGCAGAAGTAGACCGACCTGGCGTCGTCGTCACCGAATCCGAACATCCCATCGCGGTCGTAAAGCGGCGGGCAGTCGACGAAGTACACGACCATGTCGCCCAGCCTGCCTTCGAAGATGGTGGCCGGCATCTTCTCGGTGCCGAGCGGAACCTGGAGGTCGGTGACGACCGGGCGAAGACCGAACTGGCCGATGTCGACCTGGCGGTAGCGCGGCAGGACGGCGCGCACATCATGGCCGAGCCGCCGCAACTCCTTGGACAGCGCCGCAGCCACGTCGGAGACGCCTCCGAGCTTCGCAAACGGAGCCAGCTCCGCCGTCGCCATCAGGATCTTGAGGTGCTCCGCGTGCGGCACCTCCACCTCGGACGCCTCACCTGGCACACGAAGGCCCAGCGCACCCGACGGAGGAACGACCTCGATGTCGCGTCCTTCGCGACTGACAACGAGCGCGAGCTCGAACGCGTCGCCGGGCCGTTTTCCGACCTGCCGGTACGGGATCGCGACCGCGAACGGATCCTCGACCTCCCATTTCGCGGTGGTGGCTCCGCTGATGAACGGATCGATCGCCTTAGCCACCGCCACCGCGCCGCCGTGCGCGTGCGGAGTGATGCGCACGACCACCGCCGGTTCAAAGCCAAGCTCGCCCAGCGCGGTCAGTGGAAGAGGCAGGTCGATGTCGACGTTGCCGTCAACCGCCGGAGCGCCCGAGCAGTAGAGCCAGAACTCGACCTGCTGCGCCTCGAGCTCCTTGGCGGAGCGTGGCGAGTCGACGCGAAAGTACATGTTGTCCTCATCGGTGCCGTACAGAACGCGCTCGACGATGCCGGCCGGACGGTGGAGGGCTCCGAAGCCCGAGCCGACTAGGTAGTGGCCGGCCTCAGACCACGCCGTGTCGTGGCGCGACTGCGGGCTGATCAATGTCGCCGGCACGCCGCGCTCCGCTGCTGGTGCCCGCTTCATGATCGGCTGGAAAAGTCGCGCCGGCGCCCGCGCGCCCATGAGCTTGTAGACGTTGCGCAGGTGCAGCCGGAACTGGTTGTCCCAGATGGGATCCATGCCTGAATCGTGTTTACGGCTGAACCACCAGAACCAGTCGCTGCCTTCGGTGATCAGAATCTCGCGCCACGCGAGCGCGGCCTGCTGCGAATCCTTGGGCCGCTGCTGTGATTGCGCGTCGAGCCATTCGCGCGTTTCCGCCAGCAGATCCCACGCGATGTTGTGCTCCGGGTCGCCGATCCACGTGTCGAGGCTCGCGCCGATCCAGCTTCCGGTGTGCAGGTGATGGAGCTGCTGCTGCGGTGGATGCTCGGCGAGGAAGTCAGAGACCGTCGTCGTGACGATGTCTGGGCTCGCTTCGAGCTCGGTGTAGACCGCGTTGAGAAAGTCGTGGCCGTCTCGCGGGTAGAACTCCCACGCGTTCTCGCCGTCGAGCGCGATGACGGCCAGAAAGTCCTGGTCTCCCTGCAGGTCGCGGATACGGCGCAGCCGTCCGATCAGGTCGCTCGCCGCGTCGATTGACGGCATACGTTGGTAGTCGAAGCCGATGACGTTCGACAGCTGAGAGTCGCGAAACACCATCGATACGGCGCCGGCCTCACGCGCCACTCTCTTCGGTTGGTAAAGATGTTCGTTGCGGTTGAAGTGCCCTTCCAGCGAGCGCGCAAGCACCTCTTCGTCGCTGATCATCCAGTCGAGCTTTGCCTTTTCGGCGAGGCCGATCACCGACTCGCCGACTGCCATTTCTGACGGCCACATGCCCGTCGGCCGGCGGCCAAGCATGCGCTCGAACAATCCGATGCCGAGCTCGATCTGACGCTCGGCATCCTCGCGGTGAGAGAAGTGGCGCTCGGGCAGCTGAATCTGTGGGCTGGCGCTGCGCGCAGAGTCGACGTGGCAGATCAGCGGCAAGATGGGGTGGTAGTACGGCGAGAACGTCAGCTCGGCCTGGCCGCGGTCCGCGAGCTCGCGGTACTTGGGGATCACGCTGCGAATACGCTCGAGCTGGGCGCCGAAGAGGATCGCCTTGTCTTCCTCGGCGAACTCTCGGTCTTTGCGCTTGAGCTCGGCCAGGCGCGGGTCCTGCTCGACCCACACCGGGTCGCACCAGGCGAGGTTGAACCACACCTGGATGTCGCGGATGTCAGCGTTCGTGTACTGAGCGTCGAGCGGGCGGGACGCAAGCTCGAGGTACCGCGGTGATTGCTGGACCCGAAGTGCGCGCGGCGACTCGCGCATCCAACGCAGCACGAACTCGCGTTCTTCTTCGGACAGATCGCTCGCGGACCGCTGGCTCAGATTGAGAAACAGGTCGACCGACTCTTCCTTGCCGTAGTCCTCGATCTGCGCGAGAAGTGACGGAACGAGATTGAACGTGGCGCGCACCTTCGGGTACGCATCGAGCAGCGACGGCATCTTGTAGTAGTCCTTGGCCGAGCGCAGCCTGACCCACGGCAGCAGATACGTGCTGGTGAGGTCGTCCTTGTAATACGGCTGGTGCATATGCCAGACAAAGGCGACGTGCAGTGGCTTCATCTACTTGAGTCCAATGATCGCAGACGCCTTGCGGGTGACCTCTGCGCAACTCGTTTTGGCTTTTCCACAGGCGCTTCGGGCAGTGTCACTGCCTGGCGTTCGGCTGCGTAGTCGATGCGCGAGAACAGCTGCTCGTTCACCTTCTCCCAGACGTAGTCCCGCGCTGTCACCCGGCCGCGCTTGCGCAGCTGCGCCGCGAGCTCGGGCCTGGACTTCAGCACCATCAGCTCGGTCACGATCTCGAGAGGGTCGTCGGTCTCGAGCACGAGTGCGTTTCGGTAAGCCTCCGCGTAGTCCTCGCCGGTCGAGCCGGTGACCGCGATGCCACCGGCCCCCATCACCTCGAGGCCGACAAGTCCGAATGGCTCGTGCCCCGAGTTGGCGAGCACGGCGTCGGACGTTGCGTACATCAACCGGACCACCGCGTCGCTGATGAAGGTCGTGATGTTGATGACGTCGGCGTCCTCGGTTTGTCGGAGCAGCGTGGTGATCTCTTCCGCGTCGGCAGGCGCGCTGACGTTGCGCACCACAAGGCCCTGGTGCTGCGCCTGGCCCAGAACCTCGGCCCCGTGAGGTTCGCGGCCCCCGCGCATGATCAGCTTCACGGTCTGCCCGCGCTGTTTGAGGTAGGCAGCTGCCGACACGGCCATCAACCAGCGCTTGTCCGGATCGAAGCGGCCGATCTTGAACCACATGTGCTGGGCTTTCGCGGCCGCCCGCAACCCTCTGACCAGGTCTGGGTCCGCATCGACGATGGACTCGCGGAGGATTCCGTTCGGGATGACGATCGGGTTCTGCGCCCACTCCCACATGCGGAACTTCATGTACCGGCTCACCGTCGTGACCGTCGCGGCGAGGTTCAACGCCGGCCATTCGATCCGGTTGAAGCCGAACGTGTTGTTGGCATTCCAGAGCATGACCGCCCGGTCGCGCAGACCGCGGTAGTACAGCGCGTCCGAGATCAGCCGCATGGACCAGGAGGTGTGCCACTCCTCACCCAGCACCACGACCTGCTTGCCTTCGGCAACGGCCGGGCCGATCACCCCGTCGACGACAGCCGGCGGCAGGCTGTAGTTCCAGTCCCGGATCTTTCCCTCCTCGCCGTCGTAGACCCCGCCACGGTGCTGGGCAGAGATCCACTGGCACCAGCGGCGAAGCTGGAGCCGGCCTCCCTCTGCCGCCTCCTCGCCAGGCAGCTCGGGATCGCCACAGAAATAGAGGTATGTGACGTAGCCCATCCGCGCGAGCGACCGGGACAGGCCCTTGACTCGCGTCGCCAGCCCGCCGGCCATGCTGTAGACGTCTGGGCCTTCAAAGCTCAAGAGGACGAAGATCGTGCGCTGCGGGTCGAGATTCACTGCTTGCGGAGAGTGCCCAGCGCCTCCGCATGCAGCTCGGGATTGGGGGCGCACAGCAGTGTCGATCTCGTCTCCAGGTCGCATGTCAGCCTGCCAATCGATTCGCCCTCGAGGTTGGTGGCCACTCCGCCTGTCTCGCGGAGTATCAGGAGGCTCGCCGCGGTGTCGAACATCCGGACCGGGATCGGGGCACAGAAGACGTCAAAGCCTCCGGCGCTCGTAAGCGCGATGGACAGCGCCATCGAGCCCAGTATGCGGAGCTTGGCCGAACGCTCGACCAGTGGCTGGGCGAGGTGCAGAGCGCGAGGCGTGCTTTCGAGGCCCAGCAGCTCGATGCGCCCTGGATTGGACCGCTTCAACACCGAAAGCGGCTCTCCAGCTCGGCGGGCTCCGTGCTTGCGCACTGCGGTCCATTCGTCACCCGTATTCAGGTTGAGCACGAGGCCCGCGAATGTGTCTTCGAGGGTCGGGCCATCCAGAGCAGCGAGCATGAGGCCGAAGACCGGAACGCCCTGCTTGGCATTGAGGCTTCCGTCTACGGGATCGACGAGGACGAGCGGGTAGTCAGCGCCGAAGCTTCTACGGCCGGCTTCTTCAGACAGCACCGAGAACCTCTCGCCGCGTTCGTGCAGAGCTTCCAGCGCGGCGAAGACCAGGGCCTCGGCCGCCCGATCGATCTCGATCGTCGTATCGCCGCCCGCACCCACATTTAGCGGCGCGCGCCCGGCTTCCGTGCCCGCGAGCGGAGTCACCGCACCGCGCACGCCTACGCCGATGCGCGAGAAAACCTCGAGCCAGCTGCCGACGTTCAGCGCTTCTGGTCAGGCAGTGTGGATTCGGTCGACACCTTGCGCCGGCGGCGACGCCTGCGCTCCACAACGATGGTGATGAGGTACGGCTGCTGCATCGCCCACACGCGTTCAATCAGCTGCGGGATCGGAATCGAGTGCGGCTGCTCGATGCCAAGCAAGACAAGCGCCTCCGCTATGTGGTCGGGCAGCTCCGTTTTGTCGTGAAGGTTGAGCTGTTCAAGGCTCTCGAGGATGTCATCCAGACGGCGCAGACCTTGCCGCCTCTCTGCTTCACCAGGGCGCAGCATCGGTGAAAGCTTACTTTGAGAGGCTGTCGACGAGGGCGCGGCCCACTTCGACGGGCCTCTCGAACTGAAGCCAGTGACCTGCGCCTTCAAGAACCTCGAGTCGGTACTCACCTTGCATGTACTCCGCGGTCTTATCAGCTTGCAAACGACCGAGAGCCGGGTCCTGGTCGCCCCAAAGCAGCGCAGTCGGGGCCGTGATGCTCAATTGCCGAGCAAGAGCGCTCCAACCGGTGCCTGGTCTCAGGTTCGCACGGTAGTAGTTGAGTCCGGCAGTCAGGCGGCCGGGACGCGACATCGAGCGCACGTACCGTTCGACCACGGGTCGCGGTATCGCGTTCGGATCCGGGCCGATCGAGTACATCGTGCGCAAGCGACGGTAGTCGTCCTCGCCCAACACATGCTCCGCTTTGCCCTGCATGAGGAAAAGTTGGATGTACTGCGACCGCGCGATCTGATCCTCATCACGGCGCGTCGCTTCAGCGATGGCGGCCGGATGGCCGACAGAGAGGACGGTCAACGTCTTCGTCATCTCAGGGTGTCGGGCGGCGAAGAACCAGGCGACGATCGCGCCCCAGTCATGACCTGCGACGTGAGCCTGCTCCCGACCGAACGCCCTGACGATGCCGGCCACGTCATCGACCAGCGTCTCGATCCGGTATGCCTCGACGGCGTCCGGCGCATCAGTCATCCCGTAGCCGCGCATGTCGGGGGCCAATACCAGCGCGCCTGCTCTCGCCAGAGCGTCGACCTGCTTCGACCAGGATTCGGCGCCTTCGGGAAAGCCATGCAGGAGGATGACCAATTCGCCCGCCGGTGGCCCGTCGACCATGGTCCGGAAGCGCAGTCCGTTGGCCTGGACCATGTGCTGGCTGGCCGTCATTCGATCTCGGATTTGATGAAAGCGGCCGCCACGTCGAGGGCCTGGTCGAGCACAGCCAGCAGGCCGTGGCCCTGGCCCTTGAACACTTCGAGACGGGCGGTCGGGATGAGCTTGACCTTCTGCTTCAGGAGCTCGATGTTCGCGAACGGATCCCGGTCGCCGCTGAGAAACAGCGTCGGACACTTGATCCGAGGCCAGTGCTCGGTCCGGAGCTGATCCGGAAACCCGGGACGGTGCAGTGGGTAGGAGAAAAGGACGAGCCCGCCGAAGTCCGCATCGATTGCCGCCATGCTCGCCACGCGTCCACCGAACGATTGACCACCGCCGATCACGTCACGACCGCGACCCGACGTCTTGATGAAGACGGGCACCGCCTTCTCCGCACCTCCACGCGGAAGATCGACGGCGATCGAATCGATTCCGCGTCGCTTGAAACCATCGACGTAGGGTTTCATCGACGCTGCGTTGCCTGATGCTCCGTGTCCAAGAACGACTCGCATGATGCGTATCGTTGCAGTCTTTCAACAGTCGTTGCAGAGGTCGATGATGTCCTCATCGCGACGACCTCCACCAAAATTTTCCACAACCGTCGCGCAAAAAAAATTTGCGCGAGGGATTGACGTGAGTGGGTTGCATCGAGTATCACAGCACTTGTATGGCGATGCTGCTCGTGGTTGCCACCACAGAGGCAACGGACCCGGCGCGAGAAAGCG
>DATEGL010000310.1:0-4439 GCA_035280145.1 Candidatus Dormiibacterota bacterium
GGCCTGCTTCTTGGTGCCGACGAAGAGCACCGGGCGACCGCTGGCAGCCACGTTGCGGGTGAAGTCCCACGCCTCGTCCAGCAGCCTGACTGTCTTCTGCAGGTCGATGATGTGGATGCCGTTGCGGGCGGTGAAGATGTACGGCTTCATCTTTGGGTTCCAGCGGCTGGTCTGGTGTCCAAAATGGACTCCCGCCTCCAGCAGCTGCTTCAAGGTCACTTGAGCCACGTTGTTATCGATTGCCTCCTGTTTCTCTTTCGCCCGGCTCTGGCCTTGGTCAAGGACAGGGGCATTGCTCCGGGCGTGCTAACTCAGTCGCTCGCCGGGCGCGCGCAGGGCGCAGTTCGGGCTGGACTGGCGGACTGAGTATACCCAGAGACCGAAAGACCTAAGCGGCGGCCGTCTTCTTGACGCCCTTAGGGCCCGGGCACTTCGGGTAGTCCGAGCACGACTTGAACGGCCCGTACCGCCCTCTTCGCTCGACCAGCGGCTTGCCGCAAATCGGGCACGGCTCATCCAGGACCTTCGGCCCCTGGCGCGGCTTGCCGTCCTTCCCCATGTTGGCGCGGTAGTTGCAGTCCGGATAGCGGTTGCACGCGACGAACGGCCCGTACCGGCCGGTCCGCTCCACCAGCTGCCCCTCCCCACACTGCGGGCAGGTCTCACCCGTCAGCTTGGCCTCTGCCTGGGCTGCGTCACGCTTGATGTACTTGCAGTCCGGGTAGCCCGAGCAGCCGATGAACTCGCCGTAGCGACCGTTGCGAAGCTGCAGCGGCCGTCCGCAGTTGGGGCACTTCTCGTCGAGCAGCTTCGGCTCCGGCGCCTCGCCCTCGGGCGTCAGGGCGCGGCGGAACTTGCACTTTGGGTAACGCGAGCAGCCCATGAACGGTCCGAAGCGGCTCGCCTTCCGGACCAGGTGACCCTCGTGGCACAGTGGACAGACCTCGTCGGTGTCCGCGGGTGTGGCCTCCTCAGCGGCGCTCAGCATCCGCTGCAGCGGCCCGTAGAAGTCCTTGACCACCGGCACCCACTCCTGCTTGCCGCTCTCCACCTGGTCGAGCCTGTTCTCGAGCTTGGACGTGTACTCGTCGTCGGAGATGGTCTTGAAGTGGTCGACCATCAGCGAGTTGACCGCCTCCCCGACCCGCGTGGGGTGCAGGCGGCGGTCCTTTATCTCTACATAACCGTGTGCTCTCGTGATCGTCTGCACGATCGGCGCGTACGTCGACGGCCGGCCGATGCCGCGCTGCTCCAGCTCCTTGATCAGCGTTGCCTCGGTGTAGCGCGGCGGCGGCTGCGTGAAGTGCTGCTCGGGCTTCAGGCCGTGGTAGTCGAGGTCCTCGCCTGACGCGAGCTGCGGCAGCTCGTTCTCGCCGTTTTCATCGCGCCCCCAAATCTTGTAGAAGCCATCGAAGGCGAGCACTGACCCGTTGGCGCGGAAGATATAGTCGCCGCCTTCGATCTCCACCTGCGTCTGGTCGTAGACCGCCGGCGCCATCCGGCTGGCGACAAACCTGCGCCAGATGAGGTCGTAAAGCTTGAGCTGGTCGGGCGCCAGGTACTGGCGGATCGACTCAGGCGTGCGGCCAACGTCGGTGGGACGAATCGCCTCGTGCGCGTCCTGGGCACCGGGAGTCGCCCTGGTCGCTCGCGACGTGCCGAGGTACTTCTCGCCGTGATGGCCCTTGATCCAGGCCTTCACCTTCGCGTCGGCGTCGGATGAGATTCGTGTCGAGTCCGTGCGCATGTACGTGATCAGGCCCGTCGCGCCCTCGGCCCCAAGCTCGATGCCTTCGTAGAGCTGCTGGGCGATCCGCATCGCATTGTGCGGTCGCATTCGCAGCCGGCTTGACGCGTCCTGCTGCAGCGTGGACGTGATGTACGGAGGGTTCGAGCTCTTGGTGCGCCGCTTCTGCTCCACGCCCGTGACGCGGTAGCTCGCGCCTTCGAGCCGGCGAACGATGTCCTGGGCGTCGGCCTCGTTGTGGACCTCGAACTTGGCCTCTTCGGCGGTCGCAGCCGAACCAATCGGCCGGTTGAGCCGGGCGAAGAAGTGGTCGTCCTCGGCCGTTTTCGTCAGGTCGACATCGATCGTCCACGACTCGACCGGGACGAACTTGCGGATCTCCTCCTCCCGGTCCACAACCAGTCGCAGGGCGACCGATGAGACGCGGCCCGCGCCGATTCCCTTCTGGACCTTGCTCCACAGGAAGGGGCTGAGCCGGAACCCGACCAGGCGGTCGACGACGCGTCGCGCCTGCTGAGCGTTGACCAGGCGCATGTCGATGCCGCGCGGCGCCTCCAGCGCCTTCCTGACTGCGTCTGAGGTGATCTCGTGGAACTCGATTCGCTTGGGGTCGCGGAGCTTGAGGACCTCGGCCAGGTGCCACGCGATGGCCTCGCCCTCACGGTCGGGGTCGGAGGCGAGGATGACCTCGCTTTCACCCTTAGCCGCGGAGCGCAGCTCGTTGATGGTTTTGCGGCGGCTCTCCACGACCTCGTAATGAGGTGTGAAGCCGTCGTCCACCTCCACGCCCATCTCCTTTTCGGGCAGGTCGCGGACGTGGCCCATCGAGGCCCGGACGTCGAAACGGTCACCCAAGAACCGCTTCAAGGTCCTGGCCTTGGCAGGCGACTCGACGATGATCAGACCTTCTGGCACAGCTTCCTATTTATTCCCGAAACCGGACCTTTGTTCCCCGCCCGGGGGTCAAGGCGGGCATCCTACGCCCGTTCTTTGCCCCGGCGCAACGCCCTTACATACCCACCTTCGTGGCGTTTAACCACCCCGTCGAGCTCCAGGGCGGTCAGCCTGCCGAGCACCTCGGCGACCGGCAACTGCAGTTTCCGAGCAAGCTCGGCCGGGTTCAAAACGAGAACGTCCGAGAGGTGGGAAAGCAGGCCGTCCCGCCCTCGGTCGAGGCTGAATCCGAGCTTTTCTGGCGTTGCAAGCGGGTCGTCGAGCACCTCCCCGGTGACATGCAGAGCGGCGAGGATGTCGCGCGCGTTCTGGACCAGCGCGGCCCCGTCGCGGATGAGCTGATGCGTGCCGACCGACAGAGGCGAAAAAACGCTGCCAGGAACGGCCATTACCTCTTTATGTAGGTCGAGCGCGGCCTCTGCCGTGATGAGCGCTCCCGAACCCTCGCCCGCCTCCACGACGACAACAACGTCCGAGAGCGCGGCCATCGTGAAGTTGCGCGCCGGGAAGTTGTGGCGGCGCGGCTCGGTGCCGTCAGGGAACTGGCTGACCAGCGCGCCGCCGCCCGCGATGATGGCGCGCGCCAGCTCCGCATGAGACGACGGATAGACGACATCCACTCCCGTGCCCATCACAGCAACCGTCACCCCGCCGCCGTTGAGAGCGCCGCGATGAGCCGCCGCGTCGATGCCCATGGCGAGGCCGCTGAAAACCACCGTGCCCGCGCGGGCGAGCTCGAGACCAAGCTGCTCCGCCACCGCCTCGCCGTACGGCGATGGCTTCCGGGAGCCAACGATCGCCACTCGCGGTCCGTCGGGTGGTGGCCAGCGTCCTCGCGTCCGGAGAGGGACCTGCACAGGTTCAGGCGGCGACATCCTGCAGCCGAAAGCCCAGCGCTTCGAGGACGTGGTGCTCCTGGATGTCAGTCGACCCGTCGAGGTCGGCTGAGGTGCGCGCCACCCGCCATGCCCGGTGGAACCCGCGCGCCGTCAGCCCGCGCTTCGCCGACCAGCGCTCGAGGGTCAGCCTTGACGGCGGCGCGAGCGCTGCGAGCTGGCGAAGCCGCGCCGGTTTCAGCTGGGCGTTGAGCACGCCCTGGCGCCCGAGCTGCCGCCGGCGTGCGGCGACGACGCGAGAGCGGACGGTTGCCGAGCCCTCGCCTCGCGGCTCGGAAGCGAGCTGCTCCAGCGGCACTCGTCGCACCGCGACCTGGAGGTCGATGCGGTCGAGCAGCGGACCGGATAGCCGGCGCTGATAGGTGTCGATCGCCGCGGGTGTGCAGCGGCACCGTCGTATGGCATCACTCGCCCAACCACAGGGACAGGGGTTGGTGGCCGCGATCAGGGTGAAACGAGCTGGGTAGGTTACCGAGCCACCCGATCGCGTGATGCTGACCCGGCCCGATTCGAGCGGCTGGCGCAGGGCCTGCAGGACCGGCGTCTGAAACTCGGCCAGCTCGTCGAGGAAGAGCACGCCATGGTCGGCGCGACTGATCTCGCCTGGGTGGGCGATGCCGGCCCCACCGCCGATTAGCCCCGCCATCGAGACGCTGTGGTGAGGTGCACGAAACGGCCGCGCCCAGTCCAGCGGCGGGCGTCGCGAGAGGTCGCCGAGCAGGCTGCGGACCTGCGCGACCTCGAGCGCCTCGTGCAGGTCGAGCGGGGGAAGGATGCCCGGCAGGCACCGCGCGAGCATCGTCTTCCCCGCGCCCGGTGGACCGCTGAGCAGGAGGTGATGG
>DATEGL010000311.1:0-5327 GCA_035280145.1 Candidatus Dormiibacterota bacterium
CTCTGGACGCAGCTTCCTGATCGCTCGGTAAAGCCTCGCCCGGGTCGCACCTACTGAAGCGCCGGCGACGGTGGCCACTTCGTCCACCGGCATGTCGAGATAGAAATACAGGGCGACGACGAGGCGATCGTCATGCCCGAGTCGGGCAATCGCGCGCCGCAAGTCGGCGCCACGAAGCGTGCGGTCTTCGACTGACATCACGGACAGCTCCTCCGAGACTCCCAGGCTGACCGCCGCCGACCACTTACTGCGACGGGCGTTGCGGCACTTATTGGCCACGACGCCCAGGAACCACGGGCGCAGCCGGCCCTGGTCACGCATCCGGCCGAGCTTCCGCCAGGCCGTGAACGAGGCCTCCTGCACTGCGTCCTCCGCGGCCTGGGCGTCGTGCAGCATGGCGAGGGCGAGACGAAATCCGGGGTCGATCAGCGGTTTCAGCAGGTCCGCGAAAGTCGCTTCGCTGACCGGCAGAGACTTGACCTCGGCCACCTGCTGCATCTCTCACCTATTCCTGTCGGCGGACAGGCGGTTTGTTACACGCAGGTTAGGAGACTTCTTCTTCCTCGACCAGCCTGAGGTGGCTGCTCACGTCCAGACCCAGGTGCCGGGCGAAGAAGCCGGCGACGCGCTCGACGTACAGCGGCCGGTCGGCGAAGTACGCGCCCGTGTGCGGCCCGCCCTGCACGATCCAGATTTCCCGTGAACCACGGTAAGCGTCATAGAGGCGCCGGCTGTGGTTGACGTTGGTGACCTGGTCAGCGCCGCCGTGGATGAAAAACAGCGGCCGCGGCTCGAGCGCGCTCATAACGTCCAGTGGACGGCACTCAGAGAGCCGGTGGCGCGTGCGGAGCCAGAACATGAACCCAGCTAGCCAGACGATCGGTGTGCCCGGGAGCTTGCTCGCGCGGCGGACATTCTCCGTCAGCAGCGTGCGCAAGTCGCTGAACGGACTGTCCAGCACGAGAGCCTGCACGCCCGGCTCGCCGGCCGCACCCAGAAGCGAGACCACAGCGCCCATCGAGTAGCCGAGCAGGCCGATCCGAGCGTTGGTGATGCGCTTACGGGCAAAGGCGATGCTGGCCTGCAGCTCCAGCACCTCCTGGATGCCGAATGTGACCGGCGCGCGGTCGCTGCCAGGCATCCCTCGATACGAGTAGAGGATGACGTTGAAACCCTTGCGCCACAGGGCGACAGCGATGCCGAGCGCGCCCTGGCGCTGGCCCTTGTGGCCGCCCGAGATGACCACCGTCTGCGGCGAGCCCGGCTGCCTGAAATGCCAGGCCCCGAAGTTGATCCCGTCCGCGGTAACCAGCTCGACTTCTTCGTAGTCGGCCTGGAACTCAAACGGCGTGAAGGTGAAGTCGTCGAGCCACATTGGACGCGCCGGCACGAACGCGCGACGGTAGACCGAATACGAAAGCAGGACGTAGGCGACGACCAGAACGACGATCACAAGCCCAGCGCTGGTGAGAGGGTCCACCGAATTCGAAGCTTAGCGAGAACGCTTCGAGTTTGAGCCCTTCGCAGGTTCGGCCGGCCGGCCACTCTTGCTCTCCTCGTAACGGCCGAGGACGAACAGGACCAGGCTCAGCCGGTTGAGCCAGCGACGAACCTCTTTGTTGGTCAGTCCGCCCGCCCTCTCGAGCGTCAGGCACCGGCGCTCGGCGCGGCGCGTGATCGCCCGGGCCAGGTCGAGGGCACCGGACGCGGGAGTGGCGCCAGGCAGGATGAAGCCGTCCGGCATGGTCGCCTCAGACTCGAGCTCGCTGATGAGCTGCTCGAGGCGCTGGACCTGGTCCGGGCCGGTGGTAACGAAGGTTTTGTCGGCCTCGGGGTTGGTCCCAAGCTCCGCGCCGACCGCGTACAGGCCGCGCTGCAGCTCCTCGCAAATCGAGCTCACCCGCTCGTGGGACGTGAGCGCGCGGGCCAGCCCGAGCGCGCTCGACGCCTCGTCCACGGTGCCGAAAGCTTCGATCCGAGGGTCGTCCTTCGCTGTCCGGCCGCCACCGAGAAGGCCTGTTGTGCCGTCGTCGCCGGTACCCGCCAGCTCGAGCATCCGCTTGTGACGCGGGCGGGTGCTCTTTCCCGGTCCCCGCGAGCTCAAGGCGCAGCCTCAGGGCTCGTGGGGCGTCTAAACGAAGACCTGGGTGAGCTCGTAAAGCTCCCTCGGCACCCTGCGGGTTTCCTTGATGACCTCAGCGATCGGGACGACTTCGACGTCGCCGTTGCGCCGGATCGGGATCACGCCGCTCTGGCCCTGCACGATCAGCTCCACCGCCGCCACACCCAGCCGGGTGGCCCAGATTCGGTCGACTGGCGAAGGCGAGCCGCCGCGCTGCAGGTGTCCGAGAACGGTGACGCGAGTCTCGAAACCAGTCTCGTGCTCGACGGCGTTGGCGAGCAAGTCGCCGATGCCGCGCTTGGCGAGTCTCACGTGGCCGAACGCGTCCTTCTCACCCTCGCCGCCCTGTTCCGCCACGAGCTCGGGGATGCGCGCGCCTTCGGCGACGATGATGATGCTGAATAGCTTCCCTTCACCGCGACGCCGGTAGAGGTGAGCGGTGACGTCGGAGAGGGTCACCTCGAACTCGGGAATGATGATGAGGTCCGCCCCGCCCCCCAGGCCGCCCATCATCGCCACCCAGCCGGCGTCGCGACCCATCGCCTCCACCACCATCACCCGGTGATGCGCGGACGCCGTTGTGTGCAAGCGGTCTAGCGCTTCAGTCACCACGCCCACCGCGGTGTCGAAGCCGATGCAGAACTCGGTCGCCGAGAGGTCGTTGTCGATGGTTTTGGGCACGCCGACGGTCCGGAACCCTGCCTCGTGCAGCCTGGCCGCGACGCTGAGCGTGTCGTCGCCGCCGATCGGCACCAGCGCGTCGACGCCGTGGTGCCTGAGGGTCCTGATCACGCGCGCGATCCCGTCTTTCTCTTTGGACGGATTCGTGCGCGAGGTGCCGAGGATCGTGCCGCCCATCGGCAGGATGCCGCGCACATCGGCCGGATTGAGCTCGTCGATGAGGCCTTCCTCGAGACATCCGGCCCAGCCGTTCTTGACGCCGCTCACACGATGACCGAGCTGGAACGACCGGCGCGCCACGGCGCGGATGGCGGCGTTGAGCCCGGGCGCGTCGCCACCGCCGGTGAGGATGCCGATACGCACGAGGGATAGGTTAAGACGTCCCCAACCGCGCCAGAAGCTGGCCCAGTGTTACCTCCGCGAGGGAGCCCAGGACGAGATCGGCGTGGCTGAGGTCAAGGCCGGATGTGATCGTGTTGGGGATCGCGACGCAGCGCAGGCCCGCCCGCCTCGCCGCTGTGATCCCGTTGGGCGAGTCTTCGATCGCGATCGCCTCGGTGGGCAGCACGCCGAGGCAGTCGAGCACGGAAAGGTAGAGGTCCGGCTCCGGCTTCGCGTGGGCGACGTCGTCGCGGCAGCGGATGCATGCAAAGCGGTCGAGGATGCCAAGTCGCGCCAGGTGACCTCTCACCCACTCATTGGTGGAGCTCGACGCCACGCCGAGCTGGAGGCCGAGCTCGCGGGCCGAGTCGAGGTACGACATCACGCCTGGCAGGAGCTCCTTGTTCAGGATCATCTCCGTCCGTCGCCCGATCCGGCGGCCGAGCTCTTCCTGCGGAAGCGGCCGGCCCAGCCGCTCCTCCAGGTGTTGCTGTGGATGAAAGCCTGTCGTGGTCGAGCCGACGATCTGCACCCAGCGCTCGAAGGGCAGCTCCTCTCCGTGCGCCTGGTACACCTCGAGCCACGACCGGTAGACCGGCTCCTCCGTGTCGAGGATTAGGCCATCGAAGTCGAAGACGAGGGCTCGAATCACGGATCCAAAGATTAGGATCGCGATGCCATGAGCACGGAGCCCAAACCGCAGCAGGCCGCCTCCATCGGATGGGGCGGCGCGATGCTCTCGGGCCTCGCTCTGGTGGCCGTCGCGCTGATGCTTGTCGTCCTTTTCGGCGTCCTCGACGCCATGCACTACACCTCGATCGCCGACTTCTTCACTCCCGACCCGACAGCCGCCGCCGGCACGCTGGGCCTGGTCGGCGGCGCCGAGGGCGTGACCCTGAGCATCGTCCTGCTGGGAGTCATGTTCGGCATCCAGACCACCTCGTTCCGCTACTCGCCTCGCATTATCGGCATCTTCACCCGCAATGCCCTGAACGCCTCCGTTCTGAGCTTCGCCCTGGCGTCGATCCTCTACACGTTCCTGGTCCGGTCCGAGATCAAGCCCACGTACGTCCCGATGGCGAGCGTGGCGGTGGCCGAGGTGATGGCGCTGATCAACTTCGCGGTTCTCTTTCCATACGTGATCTACGTCTTCGAGGTGATGCGCGCCGAAACGCTGGTCGGCGCGATCATGCGTCGGGCTCGCCGGTCGCTGCGCCGCCGCAAGGAGCTCATGACGTGCATCGCCCAGGTCACTGACATCGCCTTTGGTTCGATCCAGCTCGGTGACATGCCGGTCGCAGTGCTTGGCATCGACGAGCTCGGCCAGTTCACGGCCGGTGAATACATTCCTAAGAAGAAGGGCCTGACCGCGGACTGGTTCAAGGTGGGCCACGCCCAGCTGCCCGGTGCGTCAGATCAGATCATCGCCGAGGTCAACCGGGCGCACGGCTGGTTCGAGTACGTGGTGATGTCGAGCTTCGTCGACATGGTTGGGCTCACGCCCGTGCACCGGAAGGAAGCTGTGCACGCCATCGCCGTCGCCACCCGCAACATCGGGCTGGCGGCAATCGAGATCGGGGATCACGAGGTCGCCGAGCTCGCCATGCGCTTCTTCAACACCTACCTGCGCTCCGCCATCAACCGCTCGGCGCCGACGTTCGCCTCGGGGATCATGAACGAGTACCGCCGTTTCGCCATCGGCGCCCTCGAGTGGCGGCGCGACCTGGCGGTCGAGGCGGCCGCCCACCTGCTTCGATACGGACGCCACTTCGACGAAGCGGGCATGCCGGCGATCTTTGGCGCGGCGGCTGAGGACGTGGCGGACCTGGCCATCGAAGCCCGCGTACCCGACTCGCAGGTCTCTTTCCGGCTGGCGCAGCTTCTGGTGCGCAACCTGCTCGACCTAATCCCAAACGCCCGACCCATCGCGCTGAACGGACTCTTCAAAGCGGTCGCGAAGCTGACGTGCTGGGCGATGGCCTCTGACGAGAGGGACATCGCGCACGTGCTGGTCGAGGGCATGGCGGCCGCGCCACCCGAATTCGTCGACGCCGCGCTCAGCCGGATGGAAGCGATGGAAACCGGATTGTTCTGGGAGGTCAACGAGCGCGTCATCTCGTTCGATTGGGTCGAGAAGCCCTTG
>DATEGL010000312.1:0-9522 GCA_035280145.1 Candidatus Dormiibacterota bacterium
ATGATCCCGCACATATCTGTACCTCTAACTAGAACTCCCGGCCGCCTGATTCCGCCGGTACCGGCATCTTGGAACGTGCATGGAGGCGGTCAGGTTACTCCGAGTGGCTATGGGCCGGGCGGGGCGTTTGGGTTGGCCGAGATCGAGTACTTGATGGTGGCGTTCGCCGGCGAACCGGTTACGCCGTCCGGGTACGGGATGGCGACCGTGAACGTGACGTCGGAGGTGCTCCGGCTTAAATCGACCGGTGGGAGGGTGAGGCGCTGGATCCGGCTCAGCACCGCCGGTTCACCACTGATGACGACCGTGATCGGTGTGACGGAGATGGCCGTCACGCGGTAACCCTGCGGCGGCGGTTGGGCGGGTGGCGAGTCGACCAGCGGCACAGTGTTGCTGGACACCCCACCCACGGTCTCGATGTCAAGGTTCACCGAGTTGGTGTCGAGCTGCGCGCACGGCTGCGTGCGGCAGGAGGTCAAGTCGATGACGCCCGTGCTGTTGGACAGCGTCACCAGCTGGTTTGGCGAATGGATGCTACCGGCGGTCACCGTGCCTGGATAGGCCACCGAGGCCGTCAGGTTGGTTTCCCAGGTGACCGGGCCGTCGAAGTGGACCTTGCACGGATTCGGGGTGGAGGACGCAGGGCAGGTGCCAACGACCTTGGTCACCTGGAATCCAGGAGCAGGCCGCACGTTGACCTGGACGGGGACCTCCCGCACCTGCCGGGTGTCGACCTGCACGGCGATCGGATCATGCGGCTCGACCTGGATGTGGTTGTCGAGCGAGCGAGCGTCGATGTTCAGGCTGACTGCGGTACCGGGCAGCGCTCGGTTGGCGTCGACGCTCGCCACCAAGTTCGTCGCGTCTGCGCGCGCGATCGAATCCGCCAGTCCCCGGACCGTCAGGATGACCTTGAAGGGCGGGTTGATCAGGACGATGTTGGGGGGAACCGAGTAGCTCAGAGGCACGGTTACTGCTTTCGTCGTGGGCGGGTTCTGCGAGAAGGCCACCGCCCCCAGCATCAGCACCGCCAGGCCAAAGGCCAGCAGCTTTAGCCGCCACTGGTTCGTGATCAGGCTCCAGCTCACCGGCGGAACCTGAAAATGCCGCCGTGCCCGTTGGCCGAGGCGACTTTGAGCGCGATCCGGCGGCGCAGGCTGTCCGGGTCGAGGTTGCGGCTGATCTTGCCCTCTTCGATCACTGAGATGTTTCCCGTTTCCTCCGAGACTACGAGCACCAGTGCGTCGGAGGCGAGCGACAGGCCGAGCGCGGCGCGGTGGCGCGTGCCGAGACGCTCGCGCACGCTGCCCTCCTCAGGCAGCGGCAGGAGGCAGCCCGCGGCGATGATCCGGTTGCCTCGCACGATCACGGCTCCGTCGTGGAGCGGCGAGTTCGGATAGAAGATCGACTGCAGCATCTCGGCCGAGATCTCGCCGTTGATGCGCACGCCGGTGGCCGCGTAGTCCTCGAGCCCGACTTCGCGCTCGAAGGCGATCAGGGCCCCTGTCCGTTTCATGCTGAGTCGCTCGGTGGCCCGGATTGCCTCCGAGATGGCCTGGTTGTACTGCCCGGGGTTGTAGCCGGCGAGCGGCCGCCCGATGCGCGCGATGCGCCCAAGCTGGTCCAGGGCCCGCCGCAGCTCGGGTTGGAACATGACGATGACCGCGATAAGGATGAAAAATGTCGCGTTGCGGAAGAGCCAGGACAGCAGGACGAGGTTGAAGGTGGTCGAGAGGATGCCGACCACGGCCAGCAGGACAAGGCCCACAAGGATCTGCGTGCCCTGGGTGCCGCGAAGCAGGCGAAGGACCTGGTAGAGCAGGAAGGTGACCACCGCCACATCGATGATCTCGACCGGACCCAGGTGCCGAAGCACCTCGATCAGCTGAAGCCAGTACTGCGTGATCACGCTCACGGCGCGAACAGCTCCGCCATCAAGGCCATCTGCGCGTACAGCCGATTTCCGGCCTGCTGGAACACGACCGATCGTGGACCGTCGATTACCTCGTCGGTCACCTCCTCACCTCGGTGCGCGGGCAGACAGTGCATGAAGACCGCGTCTGGGGCGCCCTCCATCACGGCCTGGTTGACCTGGTATGCGGCGAACGCCTCGCGGCGCGCCAGCTGCTCCGCCTCCTGGCCCATCGATGTCCAGACGTCGGTGTAGATCACAGTTGCTTGCTCGAGCTCTTTGATGTCGTGCGTCAGCGTGACGTGGCCGTTAGGCCTGGCTGGATCGTAGCCCGGAGGGGTGACGATTGTCAGCGACATGTCGGTCAACGCGGCGGCTTCGATCAGCGAATTCGCCACATTGTTGCCGTCGCCTATGTAGACGACATGTTGCTCGTTCAGATCACCGCGGACTTCCTCGATCGTCATCAGATCCGCGAGCACCTGGCAGGGGTGCGAGCGGTTGGTCAGCCCGTTGATCACCGGCTTCTCGGAGGCGTCCGCCAGTCGCTCGAGGTCTTCATGGGAGCGCAAACGCGCCACCACTCCGTCCACGTAACGGTCCAGCACCCTGGCCGCGTCTGGAATCGATTCGCGCACCCCCAGCTGGACGTCACTCTCAGTCAGGGTCGTGGTCGAGCCGCCGAGCCTTGCGATGCCGACTTCAAAGGAGACGCGTGTCCGGTGAGACGGCTTCTGGAAGAGCATCGCCAGGTGGCGTCCCAGAAGAGGGCGCTCAGACCACCTGCCGGCCTTGATCGCGTGGCCAAGGTCCAGCACCCCTCGGAGCTGCTCGCGGTCGAGGTCCGCCACGTCGATGAAGTCTCGTCCCCTCAACGAGATCACAGGAGCGATCATGATCGCTCTGCCCGCGTGCCGGATGCGCCGGCGCAAAATCAGATTCTGGGCTCGATCAGCTCACCCGCCACGACCGGCGAGATCGCCAGGTCGCGAAGGGAATCGAATTCGGGCAGCCGGCTGCGAAGCCTCGGGTCGTCGCGCAGGCGCACTATCAGATCCCGGCAGCCGACCGGCTCGAGACCCACGCGCGCTGGCTTGAAGACCAGCGGCGGCTCGCCCTTCAGCTGGATGGTCAGGCGATCCGTAACCCGGACGCTCGGCCACTCGCGCGGATTGGCCAGGGTGACGGCCTCCATTCGACCCCAGACGGCGCGCATCTCGTGGCGACCCTGGATGATGAGCAGGCGGTCGCGGAACAGGGCGAGGCGAGCCGGGGGCCAGCTCGCGAAGCGGGTAACGCTCCAGGCCAGGACGGCCAGCCCTCCCGCGGCGCCGGCGGCGAAAGCGAGTCCCGCGACGGCCGCCCCGGATATGCCTAGGGCGCCGACGGCCAGTGCGCCGAACAATGCGGCCCATATCAGCCCGGCCACGCCGAGGGTCACGATCGATCGGCGTGATCGAACGTAGATCAGGCTCTCCCCACCACCAGCGAGTAGTGTATTCCGGACTATGGCGCGTGACTCGCGGGCGGAGCGGGCCGAGATCGACGAGGCCGCCCGCGGCCGGACCGTGCTGACGAATTTCGAAGACACGTGTCAGGCGGTTCCCGACGGTTCCGCTCTCAACTGGAAGGACTCATCGGGGGCGTGGCAATCGCTGACGTGGAGCCGGTACCGCGCGCTGGTGCGCAGTGCGACAGCTGGTTTGAAAGCGCTGGGGTTCCGGCCGGGAGAGTTCGCGGCCATCATGTCGCGCAACCGGCCGGAGCATGTGATCGCCGACTACGCCGTGCTGCACGCCCGCGGAGTGCCGGTGAGCCTGTACAACACGCTCGCGCCGGAGCAGGTGCAGTACATCGCAAGTCACTGCGAGGCGGTGATCGCGATTGTGGAGAATGCCGCCTTCCTTTCAAAGTTCGAGGCCGTACGCTCCCAGCTCCCCAAGCTGCGGAACGTGGTCGTGATGGATCCGGAGGGCGTGACGCTCGACGACCGCGTGGTGAGCTGGGCTTCGCTCCTAGAGCGAGGTGAGGCTGAGGACAGGCGCGATCCGGCCGCGTTCGAAGAGTGGCGTCGCGTGACTCCTGGCGACCTCGCGACGCTGATCTACACGTCGGGCACCACTGGTCCGCCCAAAGGCGTGATGCAAGCGAACAGCAACGTTTGCTGGATGGCAGAGAGCGTCGACCGCTACCTCGGATTGACGCGCGGAAACCGGCACATCTCCTATCTCCCGTTTGCCCACGCATTCGAGAGATACGTCGGGCATTACGGCGCCGCCAAGGGGCAGACGGCCGTCTACTTCTGCCCGGACCCGCAGCTGCTGTTTGCGTACGCGGTGGAGGTAAAGCCGACGCAGCTGATCGGTGTTCCGCGAGTCTGGGAAAAGCTCGAAGCGGCCCTCTCGGCCGGGATTCAGGCCGACAGCGACGAGCAGCGGCGGGGCGCGATCCTGCAGGCGATCGAAGTCGGCCGAAAGCTGGTGAAGGCACAGCAGGCTCGGGAGGAACCCTCGCCCGAGTTGCTTGCCATGGCCGAGCGCGCCCGCCCGGTGTGGATGGCCATTCGGTCCAAGGTCGGTCTCCAGGAGCTGGAGTACGGGATCACTGGGGCCGCTCCCATCAACCCCGCTGTCATCGAGTTCTTCCAGGCGCTGGACATCAATCTCTGGGAGGGCTGGGGCATGACGGAGTCCACCGTCGGTGCCACTTACAACCCGCACGGTAGGGTCAAGAATGGAACCGTCGGCATCGCCGACCCGGGCGTTGAGATGAAGATCGCGGACGACGGCGAGGTGCTCCTCCGCGGCGGCAACCTGATGCGCGGCTATTACAAGGACCCTGAGAAGACCGCCGAAACGATCGACTCCGAGGGCTGGCTGCACACCGGCGATGTCGGCACCATCGACTCGGAGGGCTATCTGCGGATCATCGACCGAAAGAAGGAGCTGATCATCACCTCCGGCGGCAAGAACATCTCGCCCGCCAATCTCGAGGCGCTGCTGAAGCAGCACCCGTTGGTCGGGCAGGCGGCAGTGATCGGCGATCGCCGCGCGTACGTCAGCGCTCTGATCGTGCTCGACCAGGACGCGGCGCCGCAGTGGGCGCGGAAGGCGGGCATCGCCTTCACGTCGCTCGCGGAGCTGGCCGAGCATCCCGCGGTGCGGGCCGAGATCCAGAAGGCGGTCGACGAGACCAACCGCCATGTCTCTCACGTCGAAGGGGTGAAGCGGTTCACCATCCTTCCGGTTGAATGGACCGCTGAGTCCGCGGAGCTGACGCCCACGCTCAAGCTGAAGCGGCGCGTCATCACGGAGAAGTACGCGCAAGAGATCGAGGACATGTACACGCGCGTCGATCAGCCCGCCCAGCCAGCCCAGCCGGCCGCCGCGGAGTCTAGGACCTCGTAGCTACCGGGCGGCGCCGTTCTTGCTCGTAGGTGCGCCCTGCGCGCGCCCGGCGCTCAGTTTGAAGGTCATCACGGCCTCCGTGAACAGACGCGCGGCCAGCCGGGTCTTGGGCTCGCCGGTGCGCGCGGCCAGCTTGCTGATCTGATCGATCACTTTTGGCTCGAGGTTGAGACGGTAGAGCTGCTTGACGACGGGTGCTTTGTTCTTCATGTTTCGAATTGTCCAAAGCCGCTCTGGCGGCGCCAACCCAGGTTGTTAAGAAGGAACGCGAGCGATGACAGCCGACCCGAACGCGTGCTTGCGATGCGGCGCCCCCCTCGAGTCGATCGGGGTGGAGCAATTCCGAGTCGGTGGCACCTCAGGTGGATGGAAGCTGTTGATGGGTGAGTGGGCAGAGCTCGGTGAAGGGTTGCTCTCACTCGAGGTTCTCGCATGCAAAAACTGCCGTAAGGTCGAGATGCGGGTGCCGCAGAACAGCTAGACCCGCTGTGGAAAGCGACGTGCGCTGGCACCACGGCCAGACTCTGGCGACCGGCCAGGTCGCCGAGTTCAAGGTTTGGGCCGAGCTGGTGCGGCAGTCTTTCGGCAGGCTGCACGTGTTCCTGCCGTTGCGTGACGTCGGCATCGACGGCGTGCTGCACCGGGTGGATGACGGGGCTTACTTCGCTCTGCAAGTCAAGGCTCGGACGAACCTCACACCCGCCGGTCAGGTGCACATAACAGTCACCGCTTCGTCGCTGGTCGATGACGACGCGCTGATCATTGCCGCCCTTATCGATGGCGCGGAGCTCGGCCCCATGTTGCTGGTGATCAGCGAGTCGAACTTTCGGCGCCTTGCAGCGCACGAAGAGGTCGAAGGGCGGGAGTACCTGACCGCTGCGTTCGAGCTGCACGAAGGTGGCTACTCGCGCTGGTCTCCCTACCTCGTCGCCCGGGAGCGCCTCGCGGAACGGTTCGGTGTGCTCGAGGGGCTGGCCCCTGAAGCCGTCGGAGTTGACCGGATGGAGGAGGGTTTCATCGGCGAGGCCGAGGTCATCAGGCGGCTGGCGGAGGTTGAAGCGCTTGGGCTGTTCCGGCCGTTCCCGGACCTCGAGACCGTCGAGCTGCTGGCGCGGCATCGGGTGAGCGGCCGATATCTCGGTCTACAGGTGAAAACGTCCGGTTGGGATCAGGAGCACCGCGAGGAACGGATCTACTTTCGGCGGTCGAGCTTCCGGCCAGGGGACTCGACGTTTGTCTGCGTTGTGGGTTGGAATCGTGATTCGCGCGTGATGGCTGATCAGTGCCTGCTGATTCCCACGGTTGACATTCCTGGCCTGGCGCGGGTCGAAGGCGACTGGCTTGTACTCGAACTGTCGCCCGGGGGCGCTCATCACAGGCGGCTGGACATCTTTAGAGTCGAGCTCAAGTCGCTCGGTTCGGTCGTGGAGTCGGAGCTGGCTAAACGAGCTTCGAGCTGACCCTGTCGATATTCGCTGCGGTCACGCCGGTGGCTTCGATGTAGCCTGCGACTCCTCCCCACCTCTGATCGAGGTAGTCGAGCACGCCCAGGATCCGTTCCGGTGGGCATCTAAGCTCGTCGAGGACTCGGTCGCGGTCTTCAGGCTCGGCCTTGCTGATCCAGACCTCGTACTGTTGCGCGAGCTGCGTGTCGGTTTCGCCGTAGTCCACCGCGATGTGGCCGCGGGGAACGCCCGCCAGCTCCAGCAGCATGGCCGCGACCAGGCCCGTGCGGTCCTTGCCCGCGTAGCAGTGGAACACGACGCCCCCTGCGGCCTCTGCGACCGCGTTGAAGACGTCGCAAAAGCCTTGCGGCCGGTTCTCGACGATATGGATGTAGCGGTCGAACATGGCCTTCTTGTCGCCGATCTTCGACATGTTCGAGTCGTCGATCAGGACCCGGTGCACGTAGCGAGGCTCAGCGCTCGAAGCGAAAGGGCTTGGCGAGGTCGCGACTTCCGACGCGCTGCGGAGGTCCAGCACGGTGGCGACGCCGTAGTCCTTCATCGCCTGCCGGCTGGGAGGCGTGAGGGGTGCGAGATTATCGGATCGGATCAGGACGCCCGATCGCGTCACGCCGCCATCGCGCGGCAGTCCACCGAGGTCCCGCGTGTTGCGCCAGTCCGGCCAGTCGAGCCGTCTCGGCTCTAGCGCTTCGTGTACTGGGGAGCCTTCCGAGCCCGCTTCAGTCCGTACTTCTTGCGCTCCTTCATCCGGGCGTCGCGCGTCAGCAGACCGGCCTTCTTGAGCGGCGGTCGCAGGTCGGGGTCATAGCGGGAAAGGGCGCGGGCGATGCCATGCGCGATCGCGCCGGCCTGGCCACTCGTGCCGCCGCCGATGACCTTGACCGTGATGTCGAACTTGCGCTGCGTCCCGGTGACTCGGAGCGGCGCCAGGGCCGCCATCTCGAGGACCCGGCGCCCAAGGTAGGCCAGGGGGTCCTTCTCGTTGACCGTGACCCTGCCCTCGCCCGGCGTTATGCGGACGCGGGCGATCGCGTTCTTCCTGCGGCCCGTGCCGCGATTCAGTGTGTCAGCCAATCTTGATATTTCCTTTTGCGTCGAAGGTGATCGTCTTTGGTTTCTGCGCCTTGTGACCATGCTCCGCGCCGGCGTAGACGCGAAGGCGCTTCAGCATATCCGCCCCCAACGTGTTGCGTTGCAGCATCCCGCGAACCGCAGTCGTCACGGGAAAAGTGGGATCCAGGTCCTGCGCCTGCTGCAGGGTCCGCTTGCGCAGGCCTCCGGGGTAGCCGGAGTATCGCGTGTACTCCTTGGTCTGGAGCTTGCTGCCGGTGACCTTTACCTTTGCCGCGTTGATGACGACGACGTGATCGCCGCTGTTCAGGTGAGGGGTGTATGTGGGCTTGTGCTTGCCGCGCAGGATCGCGGCCACACCTGACGCCAGGCGGCCCAGAACCTGGTCTGTCGCGTCAACGACAAACCACTCACTCTTCAGATCTGCGGCTTTCGCCGTCCACGTCTTTTGCTTACTCACAGACTCCTCAGTAAATCACTTCCAGCAATGTCAGCCCTCCCGCGGGCGCGGTGCGCGGCGCCTGATGGCGATCCCGCGCCCGGAGGACCTTCCCCACCCACTCGGGCGGCCGCTCGCCGCGGCCGACCTCGGCCAGGGCGCCCGCGATGCTGCGCACGAGGCCGCGGAGAAATCCTTCCGCGACCAGCTCTAGCTCGACGAACTCTCCCCGCCTGGCGATCCGGGTCGAGCGCATCTCGCGAACCCGATCGTTCGCTGGCTCGGACGCCGAGCAGAAGCTGGTCCAGTCGTGCCTGCCCACCAGCGCGCGCGCCGCCTCGGACATCGCCTCGACGTCCAACGGGCCGCGCACGTGCCAGCAGCGCCCCCGCTCGATCGCGGGTCTCGCCGTCCGGTCCAGGTACCGGTATCGGTACATTCGCCAGCGGGCCGAGTAGCGCGCGTGGAAGTCGTCGGGCACCTCTTCGGCCGACAGTACGGCGATGTCTTCCGGCAGCCGGGCGTTGAGCCCGGCCATCAGCCGGCGAGGCCCAATGCTAACGTCAGTGTGAAAGCTCACGACCTGGCCCTCTGCGTGCGCCCCCGCGTCGGTGCGACCGGCGGCATTGACCACGTGGTCTCTGGCGGTGATCTCGCGCAGCGCGCGCTTCAGCTCGGCCTCGACAGTTCGTCCCCTCACCTGCTGCTGCCAGCCCGCAAAGTTGGAGCCGTCGTACTCCAGCACGACCTTGATATTCACTTTTTAGAGCGCGGGTGAGGACGGCTGTCCTCCCCCGCGGTACCCCCTCCTCCCCCGCACAACGCTGGGTGGCCTCGTGGGTACGCATGGTGACGGCCGGAATAAATCCGGCCTACGCACAACGTCAGTATTCACTTGTCGGATCGACTGATCAGTCGACCAGTTCGATGATCACCATCGGCGCAGCGTCGCCCAGACGCGGGCCCTTGTGGATGATTCGCGTGTAGCCTCCCGGCCGCTCGGACAGGCGCGGCATGAGGTTTGAGAAGAGCCTCTCGACGACCTCGGGCTTCGAGATCTCCTCGCTGACCTTGCGTCGCGCCGTGACGTCGCCGGCTTTGGCGGTGGTGATGAGCCGCTCCACCCAGCGCCGCATCTCCTTCGCCCGCGCCTCGGTCGTTGTGATGCGGCCGCTCGGACTCTCGAGCAGTGCCGTGCACAGGTTCCGCATCAGCGCCTTGCGCGCG
>DATEGL010000313.1:0-14441 GCA_035280145.1 Candidatus Dormiibacterota bacterium
CGCCATCAGCTTCAAGATGACCGCACAGAACGCAAGCGGAGTCGCTGGCCCCGGGCAGGTCATCAAAAAGGCCAGTTCCTTCACCGTCACGATCAAACTGACCGGCATGACCTCCAACTCAAGCCATATCTCGCACGTGCACAACGGTTCCTGTGCCAAGCCCGGTGGCGTCGCATACGCTCTCTCACAGGTCATCGCGGACGGGTCGGGAGCCGCCACCGTCACCAGCACCGTGCCAGCGAGTTACTCGGTTCCGGCGGGTGGCTGGTACGTCAACGTCCACCACGGCCCGGACTTCAGCGTCCCGGCCAATGCGCCGAGCATTTCGTGTGGAGATCTACCACCGAAGTGACACGGCGAGCGGCCGACCGGTGTTGCGCTCAGGGCATGACTCAGTCGGGCGCGTTGAAGGGGCGCAAAGCTTAGTCGAGGTTCTCTGATTGGCCTGGGGAAGGTCAAGCGCGTGATCGCGTTGTCGGGCTGTTTCCATACTGTACAGCCGGTCGCCGAATGCTTAAAGCAAGAAGACCCCCGATATTGATGCAGTCGCAATGCCGTCGATAACTGCCCCTTATCGCTACCGCGCAGCTGAGAACATTCCGGCGGTCGTTACGTAGTAGTAGCAGTCAGCCAAGCGACACGGGCTGGGAATCTGTGGCCCGCTGGATCTGGTTGAGCAGGCTTGACATTTGCCACAGGCCGAAAAGAAAGTTACCTCCGATCCCGACCACCAGAAAGAACAAGAGCAGCTCAGGCGAGAACGGGAAGCCGACGCTGCTGAGGACCAGCCACAGCGCAGGGTAGATCAGGATCGCCACTCCTAACGAGATCACGGCCCAGCGCTTGAACGTGAGCAGGACGCGAACGAAGGTTGGACGGCCGCCACCTTCGAAGTGGCCAACAGCGTAGACCATCGATGCCTGCGGCCCGCCGAGCTCGAGCCGGAAGCCCGATGGATTGACTTCTCCGCGCACCCCGTAACGACCGAGGTAAGAGAAGAATCCTTGCGGGATGGGCTTCTGAAGCCGCTGCGCGCACTCGTCGGCGGTCAGCATGGTCTGTAGCGTGAGCGTGCGGGAAAGGCGTAGGGGTAGAGGATGTTGCTCGATGGCATCATCGCGTGGCCCCACGTTCAGCTTGAGCCGTCCCGAGCGCACGCGTTCGAGTTCGTATCCGATCACCGCACAGATCCCGAAGAACACCATCTCGTGGCCGCTGAAGAGCCGGGCAGCGTACATGAACCCCTGCGGATCGCTTCCGCTCTGCTGTTGTGCAGCAGTCGGCAAAAGGCGAAGCGTCAAGAAGAAGTTCGCGAATACATAAAGGAAGACAAGGACGCCGGCGGCCTTCACTGGGCCGGGCACATCGCCGATCAGAACGCCGACCGGTGTGCGCGAGAGCAATACGGCGCCCAACGCGAGGAAAAAGAGCGGGAAGATGGCAGGGAAGAGCCCAAGTGCCACGTTCATGAGCGTCGGGCCCCAGTCGGCAGGACCGTAGCTCGCGCAATTCACTGCGGCTGCTGCCACCACACCAACCGACGCCACGACAGTGAAGCCATAGGTCACCGGGCGCGGGAACCGATGCACGTCGAACCACGACGTTTGCACGGTGCTTAAGTTTCGTCGTTCCTAGCTGTTCCGGCCCGGTTATCGCGACTGCAACCAGCACATAAGCGACCCTGTTGGGCTGCCCAGACAGAAGACTGATGAATCCGAGCGTCGCTCGCCGCGCCAAGATCTATGAATGACACGTCTGCGCGCCGGTTCGGGACCGTGCGGACGTTCTGACAGCCAAGATGACAGCGAACTTCGCAAACGTTGGCGAGTTATGGCGGACGTCAGTGGACGCTTGTTGTGCGCCTCCCATCTTGCGCGGACGTCAACGGACGTAGGCGGACGTCAGAAAAGCGGTCTTGAAAACCGTCTGCGGGTCGCTGCTGAGGCGTCCTGGGTGGGTCTTAGGTCTGACAGGTCGAGGAATCGCCATCAGCTCAGTAGCGACCCAGCGATCCGGTGCGTCGAGCCGACGTCTCGCCCAGCGTGAAGACGACGATCCCGAGCAGCAACCATGCCGCACCGATTCCAAACAACCAGAGAAGACTCCCGTCACCGTTTGACGGCAGCGAACCGCTGCCCTTCACCAGCAATGCCCGTAGGCCGACCACGCCCTGCGCGATGGGGGCGAACCTGCCGACGTCCGCCATCCACGCCGGCAAGCGATCGAGTGGCAGCAGAGCTCCGCTGAGAAACGCCATCAAGCCGAGCGCGAGCTCGTGGAACAGCTCGACTCGCTTCCAGATCAGCGTGATGCCTCCCTCCATCAGCGAATAGCCAACGCTGCCGATTAGCACGAACAGGGCAGGGACGAGAGCCTCGGTCCGCCAGAAAAGATGGAATGGAGCCACGGTCAAGACGATGGCGACGAGGACTGCGATCACGAACGCGGTCTCCAGCACCGTGGCCAGGACGCGCCCCGCTGCGGCGACGAGCCAGCCTGGCAGCGGGCTCAGGTAGACCTGCTCCAGCGTGCCTGACTGGATCTCGCCCAGGAGCCGCCAGAAAGTCTTGGCGCTCTGGAGGTACCAGAACCCGTAGGCGCCATAGCCGACGATCAACGAGCTCACGGCAGCGGAATCGAAGCGCCAATCCAGACGTCCGCCGACTATCTGCTGACCGTGGCCGAGAATCAGGGCGACGAGCAGAAAGAAGATGGCGAAGAGCGGCAGCTCTATCACGATCTGAAGCCGCTCGCCCCACGCGTGTATGAAACCCTTGGTGATCTCATTGCCAACCGCGGTGGCGGCCTGGCGCGGCCCAAGCCTTCGCCGCATGCCGCCACCAGGGGTCGCTCGAGCCAGTGAGCTCATCGGGGTCCGAGCCTTCCATCGCGTAGCGCCCGGCGGACTGCGAACTGGTACGCGAGCGCGCCCAGCACGAGCATGGCGCCGCTGTGGACCAAGAGCCAGAGCAGGCTGCGGTCCGACCAGGTAGACGCAAGCGAGCCGCCCTGCAGGAGCAGCCTGCGGGTGACCTCAACGCCCAGTGTCGTGGGCACTAGTCTGGCCACCAGCTGCAACCAGCCGGGGTAGAGATTGACCGGAACGAAAGAGCCGTTGAGGAAAACGACGATACCCTGAAGCACGTGCAGGATGGCCCCGATGCTGCTCACCCGGATCGCGAGAGCGCCGAGGAGCAGGGCAAAGCCCGCCACGTCGATAAGCGTGAGAACGACCGGCAGAACGACGGCGAGCTGATAGGAGAGGCGAATGCCGAGGAGAAGGATCAGAGCGCCGGCAACCGCGCCCGTCACGGCTGCCGCTTCGATTGCGGCCGAGGCGAGGCGACAAAGGGACAGCGCCCACGACGGCAGCGGGCTCAAATGTATCTGCTCGAGTGTTCCGGCGTTCATTTCTTCGAGCGTGCCCGCCACCATCTTCAGGGTCACGATGTAGAGCAGGGCGTAGAAGCTGAAGGCGAGCAGCGTCGGAGCATAGAGGGCTTGCACCACGCGCCCGCCCCCGACCAAGAACTCGATCAAGAAGTAAAAGACGAGCAGGACGCCGAGCTCGGGCAGGATCGTGCGCCGGTTGTCCCAAAGGAGGATCAACCCCTTCGACGTTTCATTGCCCAGCATGCGAACGACCGATGGGGTCGGGCGAACGCCTGCGAACGCGGTCCGCGAAGCGATGCTGCTGTTCACGGAGCAGTCCCCTCTCGCAGGAGCCGAAGGAAGACTTCCTCGAGGTCGGGCTCGATCGGGCTGACCGAGCGGAGGGGAAGATTGGCTTCACCCAATCGCGCCAGCAGGCTGTAGAGATCACGCTCACCTAGCGCCGAAGCGGTCAGTTCGGTAGATCCGTCTTCGTGCGAGACGGTGATTCCAGCCGGAAGCTCGAGTCCGCGGAGATCCGAGTGGATGCCGAGCACAATCCGGTAGCTCTCCTGGCGGAACCGCGCGAGCAGCTCTGGGACTGGCAGGTCGGCGATTATCTGGCCCTTACGCACGACGGCGACCCGGTCAGCGAGCTCCTGCGCCATGTCGAGCTGGTGGGTGGTGAGGACGACCGTCTTGTGTTGCTCGTAAGCGAGACCGACCATCCAGTCCTTGACCGTGCGAGCCGCCTCCACGTCGAGACCGATGGTGGGTTCGTCAAGGAGAAGGATCGGCGGATCCGTGATTAGCGCCGCCGCCACCGCCACCTTCTGTTGCATTCCACGGGAGAACCCTCCGACCGGAGCATGGCGCACGTCCCACAGTCCGAGGTCGCGCAGGAGTCGCTCAGCCCGGGGTGAGATCTCACTACTAGACAGGCCCTTCAGGCGGCCGAAGTAGATGAGGTTCTGCCAGGCGGAGAGCGACCAGTAGACGTTGCGCCCGCCTTCGAGCACGGCACCAAGCTGGAGCACGGCCTGACTGCGCTGGCGTCGGATGTCGTAGCCGTTGAGACGAACCGTGCCGGCCGTGGGGGTCACCAGGCCGCAGATCAGCTTGATCGTGGTCGTCTTGCCGGCGCCGTTGGGTCCGAGGAGACCGATGATCTGCCCCGGCGGAACGTGCAGCGTGATGCCATCGACAGCCTTGAGGGCAGTGGCGCCCTTGCCGTAGATCTTGGTCAGCGTCTCGATCTCGATCGCCGATGAACGAACGTTCATGAGCCGTTGCCTCCACCCATTCGATACAATGCTCTAGGAGCAATGCCTACGACCCAAACCTACAATGTAGATAAAGCTAGCACGGGGCGCCCTCGCCAGGCAAGGGCTTCAAAGAATCGGCGGGGAGTGCTCTCGCGGGCCCGAATCCTTGCCGCCGCATTGGTGTTGGTCGACCAGGACGGTCTGGACGCACTGACCATGCGCCGTTTGGCCGACCACCTGGAGGTCGATCCGATGTCGATCTACAACTACATCAACGGCAAGGAGGCGCTGCTCGACGGACTGGCCGAGCAGCTCTGGCGCGAAGTACCGCTACCGGACCGCGCCAAAGGCTGGAAGACCGTTCTGCGCGCGTATGCGATTTCGATTAGGGATATCGCCCGCCGCCATCCGCTGGCCTACAGCCTTCTACTGAGTCGCGGAATTCTGCCTGGACCAGCGCTTGAGCTGATTGATAACTCCCTGCACACGTTGGAGACCGCTGGGCTCAAACGACCCAAGGCCGCCGAGATGATGCGAACCTTGCACGCTTATGCGGCCGGCTACGCAACGCTCGAACTCACCTGCGCGCCCGCTGCCGGCTCGACGCAGCTGGAACAGATCGTGAACCTAACTCGCGCACTGCCGGCGGACGCTCCGACGCGGCTCGTAGAGGTCGCTCAGCTGATGGCCGACTGCGACACGGACTATCAGTTCAAGCTCGGGCTGGATCTCATCCTGACCGGTCTCGAGGCGAGGGTTTCCATCGCGCACCAGGAGTAGGTCGCCTTGCGGGGATCGTTCCCGCATCAACACGATCCCCCATCGTGATGCCACATCCAGCACTCCGACCAGGTCGGACGTCCTTTAGCGTCTACGCAACTCGTACCACGCTGTACCGGACCCAAGCAAGATCGCAGATAACGTTAACCGATGGCGGACGTCAGTGGATTAGTGCCGGCGAATTCTGCTCTTGGGCGGACGTTCGCGAACACCGGTGGACGTCACAAACGCGGTCTTCAAAACCGTTTGCGGGGCGCTGCTGAGGCGTCCTGGGTGGGTTCGATTCCCATCCATCCCCGCCAGTTTTCGTGGTCGTGACAGCCAACATGACAGCCACAGCAGCGGACTCTGTCGTATGGCGGTGGACGCTCATGCTCGCGCACGACTCTTCGCTACATGGATCTCGTGCCGCCCTTCTCCGCAGCGTGGGCGGCGGTTGCTGCTGAATCAGCTTTCTGATTGCAGAGGGAGCAGCTTGCGAGCGTTGCCTTCGTAGATCGCGTGGCGCTGCTCGGCGCTCAGATCCAATGCCTCGATGTTGGCGATGGTGGAGCGGACATAACCTGGGCCCTTCTCGGGGTCGAAGGGAGAGTCAGAGGCGAACAGGACGTGATCGACGCCAAAGAAATCCAGGCTGCAGCGCACCGCGTTTTCGGCGCCAAAAAGAGCGGTGTCAACGTAGAACATGCGGAAGTATTCGATCGGCCGTTTCGAAAGTGGATAGTGCTCAACGTCCTGCCGCTGGTCGGGTGGCGTGCGGGCCCCTAGCTGGTCCCATCCTGGACCGACCCGTCCCGCGAAATGCGGCACCATGCTGCCGCCATGGTGAACGAGCACTTTGAGGGCCGGATGCCGTTCAATGACACCTGAGAACACCAGGCGGCTCATAAACACCGCAGTGTCGTACTCCCAACCGAACACCCACCAGATCTCGTACCTGGACCGTTTCTCGGTCGGATAATCGGGCCACGACGAGTTGCGCGATGGATGCACCCAGATCGTGCGGTCCAGGGCGGCCATCCGCGCGTAGATGGGTTCAAAGCGGGGATCGTCCATGGCGCCGCCATTCACGTGTGTGTAGATCTGCGCTCCGACTGCGCCGAGCTGGCCGACGGCGTGGTCGATCTCCGTCAGCGCCGCGTCCGTGTCGTTCATCGGCAAGGCTGCAACGAATCCGGCGAAACGGTCCGGATGTCGCTCGACCAGTTCGGCGAGACCCTCGTTCGCCACCCGCGACAACTCGGCAGAGACGCGCGGCGGCCCGAGGTCTTCGAGTGGCGGAGCGGGGAGCGAGATGACCTGTCGATAGTCGTCGCCGAACTCATCCATCTGGCGAAACCGGACGTCGAGATCGAAGAGTGACGGGATGGCCGAAATTCGTGTCCGCAGGTTCGCGGAATCGGATGTCGCTTCGATGCGCGCCAGCCGTTCCGCGTATCGGCGGGGCGCGATGTGGCAGAAGACGTCGATCTTCGTGCTTTCAGCCCCAGACCGACTTGCTGACCCTGCCCACGAGCTCCAGCTTCCGGCGCTGCTCCACAGACGTCAGCCGGTTGCCTTCGAACGTCGAGGCGAAGCCGCACTGCGGGCTGAGCGCCAGGCGCTCGAGCGGCACGAACTGCGAGGCGTCCTCGATCCGCTGTTTGAGCTCGTCCTCGGCCTCGAGCGTGGGCTTTTTCGTTGTGATGAGACCGAGCACCACGACACGGTCCTCGGGCATGTGCCTGAGCGGCTCAAAGCCACCTGATCGCTCGTCGTCGTACTCGAGCAAGAACCGATTGAAGTGGGTCCTCTGGAAGATGCGCGCAATCGGCCCATAGTCTCCTTCGGCATAGAACTTGCTCTGGTTGTTGCCACGACAGATGTGAAGACCGAAAGTCACCTCGGGATGTCCGCCGATGATCGCATTGTCCATATCGATGCATGTGTCGATCAACCTCTCCGGATCGCTGCCTCGCTTGCGATAGCCCTCACGTAGGCTGGGATCAAGCAGGGCCGCATACTGCGGTGCGTCGATCTGGATGTAGCTGCAGCCCAAGCGGACCAGCTCATCCACGTCGCGGCGGCTGATATCTACGATGTCGGCAAGGTAGGCGTCGCGGCTCGGATAGGCACCCTTCGACTTCTCGGGGTCGTAGTAAGCGGCCGCCTGTTGGGCACTGATCATCGTGACCTTGACCGGCACCTTGGTCCGCGCGCGAAGATAGGTGAACTCCTCGGCGCACATGTTCCTTATCGGCCGCAGCTTGTCCGTCACTACAGGTCGCTTGTAGACGAGCTGCTCGCCTTTCTCGTCGTGAAATGGAATCGCCCAACCACCGTACTTGTCGAATCCGGCGACCGAGTCGACAAGGTGCCCGAAGAACGCATAGCGGCGCTGTTCGCCGTCGGTGATCACATCGATGCCCGCTCCTGACTGCAGCTCTATGGCTTCGTCGACCGCGCGGTCCTCGATCTGTTTGAACTCCACCGGCCTGATCTCCCCCGTCTCCAGGCTCGCGCGCGCCTTGGTCAGATAGTCGGGACGAAGCAGGCTCCCGACCACCTCGGCCCGCACATCCGCGTGACGCCGCGACGAACCGAGCGGTATTTCTTGCTGCTTCACGTCGCCTCCTCCCGTTATCGGAACCCATAGATGTCTGCCGTCAGCTCGCCGGCGCGCAAGCGCGGACGCACCACGCTCTCTTTTTCCCAACGATCTTCGGCTGCCTGCAGGACCGCCCCAGCGCGAGCTCTCTCGACCACCACCGCGCCATCTGCGTCGAGCACGAGAACATCGCCGGCCTCGATCCTGGATCCGCCGATCGTCACCGGCACGGCGATATCGCCTGGGTCGCGCTTCGACGCACCTGCTGCGCGGATCCAGCGGGCCCACACAGGAAGTCCGATGCTGACCAACTCGTCTCGGTCCCGGATCGCCGCGTCAACCAGGACGCCTGCGGCTCGACGCGCATGGGCCTGCAGGATTAACAGCTCCCCGACCAGCGCGACAGGCCTGGCCTCGGGCATCGTCAGAACCAGGACGTCGCCCGGTTGCAGCCTTTCCATCACGAGATGGACTGCCAGGTTGTCGTCCTGTCCGCAACGGACTGTGCACGCCGGACCGGCGATGCTGGTGCCAGGCACGACCTGGATCAGGTCGATGTCCAGGAGACCGTGCTGGCCGGCCGCTTCGAACACGGTGGCCACACCGAGCTCGTTCCAGCGACGGAAGTCGCTGTTCATGTGAGGGTTGACACTAACCCAGCTCAGCAGGCAACTTCGCTTGTCGCGAGGCCGGCGAGCGCACGTGTATTGGTGACCGCCATGGTCACGACCTCGGCCTCCGTAAATCCTGCAGCGATCAGGCGGTCTGCCATCAAGGGAAGGCCGTCTTCGACGTTTGGGTTGTCCACCTGCCCGAGGTCGGTGGAGAGGACACAGCGCTCTGGGCCGACGCTTCGGGTACGCGAAAGCCATGTCTCCCACGACACCTTGTTGGTGTGCGGGGTCGTGAAACAACGTTCGAGCACGGCGCCATTGCGTGCCAGCTCGAGCTGATCGTCCTCCGACAGGCTCTGCGAAGGAAACTCGGGATGGGTGACCACCACATGCTCGATCCCAATCTCCCGCGCCGCCTCCACCACGGCAAAGATCTCAGCGCGCCCGAGGTGCCCGGTGGCCAGCACCATCCGGTGCGCGGCGATTCGCTGCAGCACGCGCCTCGTTTCCGGCAACAGCCTGCCATCACGGTCGACGACAGGGACCGGCCGAATGTCCATCCCCTGGATGCGCAGCTCGTGCTGCATCTTCGCCCAGGCCGGGAGTTTCTGCCCCGGCCTGGGTTCAGTGTGGCCTGCGGTCTCGTTCTCGGCATCGACGGTCGGCAGCCAGACGATGCGTGCACCTTCGCGCGCGGCGATTTCGACAGCCAGTGCGTTCATGCCCCCGACCGACGAGTTGAGCGCGACCGACCCCAGGACAGCAACCCCGGGCACCGCCTTCCGGACCACCGCCGCGCGTTCCGCGGTCGGCACGTAGTGCGACTTGAGCACGAAGCCCGCCAGCCCAACCTGCTTGAACCGGCGCGCCAGATCGATGTCGTCGATGCGGCGCTCCATCGTGTCTGGGGCCACGTGGACGTGGAGGTCGACGGCACCGCGAACCAGCTCACGCGCACGCGCTGAAGGGGTTAGCTCCATCGCGCGAAGCCTTTGGGCCTGCTGGCGAGACGGGCAACTATGGCAGCCATTGCGGCTTGCTCATGCTAGGAAAGCCCGAGACGTCATGTCCAGATTGAGCTCACGGCGTCTTGGCGCTGAGGTGGAAGTAGCGATGGCGCTTGCGGGCCTCATCCAACCGGCTCCCACCCCGGATCTCCTCGCGAATGCTGTCCTCGGCCGCGCTGATGTCGTCTGCAACGTGGATGACGTCCTCGACTCGGTCGGCAGGCACCACCACCACCCCGTCGCCATCGCCGATCAAGAGGTCGCCCGGCTGCACTCGGACGTCGCCGAGTGAGACCGGCACGTTGACGCCATCGGCCTGGACCCGCCCGCGCCCGGTCCGCATTGTCACGCCGCGCGAGAAGATCGGATACCCGAGCTCGAGACTGCGCGAAGCGTCTCGGCAAACACCGTGGATAACTGTCCCAGCGAGCTGGTTGCGATGGGCGGTGACGGTCAGGATGTCGCCCCACACCGTCCCGTCCATGCGGCCGCCGTTGTCGAGCACCAGGACGCTGCCCGGCGGCACTTCGTCGATGTAATCGCCCACCGTACCCGGAGAGGCGCCGAGCGCGACCGGGATGGTGCGTACCGTGAATGCGGGTCCTGCGAGCCGGAACCGCCGATCGAGCGGGCTGATGCCGAGGGCTTGGCCCGGGATCCCGAGGCGGTCCAGTGCGTCGCTCAGGGTGCTGGTGGAATGACGCGCCAGTCGCGCGCCTGCAGCTGCCTCAGTCATCTTCCCTCCCATCATGCGCCGGGATGAGTACAGGGCCGGCCGAAATTTCGGCCGGCCCGTCTTCGCTACTTGACCACGCAGCTGCCGATCGCCGGCAGCTTGTCGGGAGTAAATGTGGAAACGACCTGCTCCTGCTGGCCTTTGATCTTGATGACGTAAATGGTTTGAGAAGCCTGGTGGTCGGTGGCGTTCATCGCAAAGTCACCGCCCGGAAAGTCGCTGCCTTGCTTGGCCTTGAGCGTCTCGAGCGCTTTGATCAGCTTCTGGCTATCCGCCTTGCCCGTGAAATTCGACTGCAGCATCGCCAGCTTGAGCGCCGAGATTGCGGTGAAAGCCTGGTACCCGAGCTGCCCTGGAACCGCCTTGTCTACGCCTCCGAGTGTGGTCTGGATGTTGGCCGGCTCTTTTGCCAGTTGCTGCCGGAAAGCAGCGTGGTATGCGATGTCGGCCTTGTTGTCCGCCGGAGAGTCGGAGAGCTCAGGTATGTAACCGACTGAACCCGTCAGCGAATCGGGGTAAACGCCCGCAAAGCGGTCCTTGCCGAGAAACGAGACGACAGGCAGCTTGTTGTTGATGCCGAACTGAGCGATCACGTTCGAAGAGCGAACCAGGTCAGCGGAAACCTCGCTGTTGATCAGTCCGTCTATGGTCCCGTCGGTGGCGATCTTGCTGATGTATGGCGTCATGTTGGTCTCGGGAAACGGGATCGGAATGATCTGGCTCTTTACCAGCTGGCCGCCGGCCGCCTCCAGCCCGACCTGGAAGGCGGCCAGATTCGACTGGCCCAACGCGTAGTTGGGGTAGATGATTCCCCACTTCTTGCCGTACGTGCTCACCATGTAGGCACCGAGGGGGATGGTGGTCTGCCGGCCGGTCACATTGGCGCGGAAGCTGTAGCTGTTGCACTGCGTCCTCGTGAAAGCCTCGGAGGCACAGCCGCTTGAGGACAGGTAGACCACACTCAGGCGCGGCACCAGGTTCTCCACGCCGAGACATTCGCTGCTCAGCACGCCGCCGACCAGCACATCGGCGCCCTGCTGCTGCACCAGGGACTGAGCCTGACTGATGGCCTGGTCAGGCTGAGCCTGAGGATCCGTGTAGATCAGCTGTAGCGGATGGCCGTGGATGCCGCCAGCAGCATTGATCTGGGCCACTGCCAGATCCGTGTTCACCCGCATCTCGGCGCCTTCGACCGCAGTGCTTGCCGCGTTGTCGTCCAGGACTCCGATCTTGATGGGCGGGCCGCTGGCCTGTGGGGGTCCGGAGCTCGTCCCCCCACATGCGGCGAGCAAGAGCAGGCCGGCAGCCGAGCCGGTCATGGTGCGACCGACCAGTGATGACGGGCCAAGCAATTTCATCCTTCTACCTCCCATTCCGATTCCGATTTCCTTTGTCAGGTGATTCATGCGCCGCGCTCGCCGAACACAGCATCGCTTTCTTCAGCCGTCGTGAGGGTCGCCGCCGACTCATGCATTTCGACGACGTCTTTCGCTCTCCAACGCCGGCGTATCTGCAGCAGCTGCCGAATGCGACCTGTGACGCCGTCTGGAAAGAAATACACGACGACCAGAAGAGCGAGGCCGATGAAGACCTGCGATTGCGTCGTCTGCTGACCGGAGTACTCGATCAGAAAGCGCAATCCCACGGTGCCGAGCAGTGGACCGAGCACAAAATCAACCCCTCCGATGAGCGAGTAGATGACCGCATTGAGGGAGTTCGCGAGCCCCAGCAGGTCGGGGAACACGAAACCGTGTGCCAGCGCGTACAGCCAACCGCCGCTCGCCGCGATGGCGCCCGAGAAAAGCGTCACCCAGACACGGTATGCGTGCACCGAATAGCCCATTGATGCGGCGCGGACCGGGTTCCTGCCGATGGCGATCATGGCGCGGCCGACGCGGGCAGAGAGCAGGTACCACGAAAGTGCGGTCCAGAACACTGTGACCCCGCACAGGAGCCAGTAGAACCCATTCCCTTGCAGGGGATCCAGCCCGAAGGCAACGCCCACCGGGCTCTGGACGTTCAGCCCGTTCTCGCCGCCGGTCAGGTTCAGTGCCAGCAAGGATGCGGTGAAGAAGGCTGATGTCGTAAGCAGGGTGAGCAACAGGTACTCGAGGCCACTGGCAACGACCGCGTAGATGGCGAAGAGGCCCGAGACCAGGAGCCCGCTCACCAGCGCGGCCGACATCAGTACGAACGGATTGAGCAACCCGTCGTGCGAAAGGATCGCCACCACGTAGGCGCTGACGCCGAAGGTGGCGCCGACGCCGACGTTGAGCAGCCGAGCCTGGCCGGCGATGAGACCAACGGCCAGGGCGGGCAGTCCGAAGATGAGGTAGTCGGTCAACCGCTGGGGTAGGAACTGCCCGTAGAGCGGTGGAAAGGCAAACAGCAGTATCGCCAGGATCGCGATGGTGATCGCCGCTGGCAACGAAATTCGAAACCTCACGGCTACAGCCGCACCGCGACCCGAGGTCGTCGTGAGCGCGCCAGCAGCAGCAGGATCACGAGTGCAAACACCGCGAGCTGCACACCTGCGCCAGGGATGAAGATCGCGCCCAACGACTCAGCCACGCCCAGCCCGAGCGCGATCAAGGCCGCTCCGCGGAAGTTGCCCAGGCCGCCCGCGATGACGACGATGAACGCGCTGAGGTTGATGTCGAGACCGACGGTGGGATAGACGGAGGTCAGCGGGACCAGCAGCGAACCGGCGACAGCCGCCATCGCAGCGCTGACAATGAAGGCCACCGCATAGACGCGAGGAACCGGGAGGCCCAGCACGCTCGCCATCCGGTGGTTCTGGGCGACCGCACGTAGCCATATGCCGTACTTCATGTACCGCAGGAACACGAAGCCGCCGGCCAGGACCGCAACTGCTGCAAGAACGACCAGAAGGTCATACGCCGGATAGGCGCTGCTGCCGATTGGAAGCCGCGCCGCGACCGGTGCCGCGACGAATTTGGCGTCCGCGCCGAACTGGCCGGCCGCCAGCTGCTCGAGGATGAGGCTCAGCGCGATCGTCGCCAGAAGGACCAGCGCCTGCGGGCGCTCCCGAAGCGGCCACAGCACGCCCATGAGACCAAGGCCCCCGACCAGGCCGACCACGACGACGGCCGCGACCACGGCGAGCCAGAAGCTGAGCCCGTTCTGGACGCCCAGCCAGACGATGTATGCGCCAGCCATGAAGAAGTCGCCCTGGGCGAAGTTCAGGATCCCAAGCACACCGAACAGGAGCGCCAGCCCAGCCGCGACCAGGGCAATCGAGGCGCCGACGACGAGCCCGTTCAAGCACGCCACCACCACGTGCTCCAACGCGATCAGCCCTCCGCCTTCAGGTAGGTCGCAACGAGCCGGTCGGCAGTCTGGAACTCATCCAACCGATGCCGGCCGGTGATGCGCCCCTGCCTCATCACGTAAAGCCGGGTGCAAACCGTCTTGAGGAGCTGGAACGACGCGTCGACAACCAGGACGCCGATGCCTTCGCGTAGGGCCTTTCGGAGGGCGTCCGCCAGGAGGTCGACGTTTTTGGGCATGAGGCCTTCGCTCGGCTCGTCAACCATGACCAGACGGGGCTTGAGCGCCAGCCCGCGGGCCAGAGTCAGGGCTTTCTGCTCGCCTCCGCTCAGGGTGCCGGCGAGCTGGCGGCGACGCGCTGCGAGTATCGGGAAGAGCTCGTACGCCAGGTCGACGGAACGCCGCTCGTTTCCGCGCTCGACCATTCCCCCCACCCTGATGTTGTCCTCGACCGTCATGTCGGGGAAGATCGCCTCGGCGTCGGGCACGTAGCCGATGCCAAGCCGGGCGCGGCGGTGCGAGGGCCCTCGCAGATCCTTGCCGGAGAAGACGACCCGGCCCGTGACGCGCGGCCCAAGGCCCATGACCGACCTCAGCGTCGTGGTCTTGCCCACACCGTTGTGACCGACCAACCCAACCCCTTCACCTCTGCCGACGTCAAGCGATACGCCCTGCAGGACATGGCTCCGGCCGTAGTAAGCATGGAGGTCGTGCAGCTCAAGCAACGGCTGCTCCCCTGAGGAAGACCTCCCCCACCACCGGGTCGTCGAAGACCTGGTCCGGAGTGCC
>DATEGL010000314.1:0-6915 GCA_035280145.1 Candidatus Dormiibacterota bacterium
ATCACTCGGAGCACCCGGATCGAGGGCCTCGCCTTGCCCATCTCGACCTGGTTGAGGAAGGCGCGGCTGAAGTCGTCGCGCACGACCTTGGCCAGGCTCAGGCCACGCTGCGTCCGGATCCTTCGGATGCGCTGACCGAGCGTCTCGGTCTCCTCGAAGGGCCGGGTCTCGTCGTCCATGTAAAGACCGAGCTTACAGGTAGTCCCTTGGGTCGAGGCTCCGGGTGAGGGTCGTGAAGTTCTCGAACCCACGGCCGGTGACCATCCCTGTGTCCTCGAGCCTGACTCCGCCCAGGCCCAGCAGGTACAGGCCCGGCTCCACCGTCACCACATCGCCCTCCTCGAGGGGGGCCTCGGTCGTCGAGCGCAGCGCCGGTTCCTCGTGGACGTCGAGACCGACGCCGTGTCCGGTGCTGTGATTCATCCGCGCGACCCCGTCGGGTCCTTCGTAACCCGGCGTCGTCGTGCCGAAGCCCAGGTCGAGGAGGACCTGGCACACGCTCAGGTGAGGGTCCCTCGCGGGCACGCCGGCCGCGATCATCTCGCTGCCCGCGTGCAGCGCCTGCACCACCGCGGCGTGCATGAGCCGGATCTCGTCGCTGATGTCCCCGACGACCACCGTGCGCGTCAGGTCGCCGTTGTAGTGCGTGCGGCGGCTCTGCGGAAAGATGTCGATGATCACGGGCGCGTGGGCCCTGATCGGTCCCTCGCCGCGGTAGTGCGGGATTGCACAATCCGGCGACCCGGCGATGATCATGTCGGGGCAGGTGAAACCCTTCTCGCCCAGCGCCAGCTGCGCCCTTCCGTACAGGTGCTCGGAGGTGAGCGGATTCCCCCCGGACCACAGGACTCCATCCTTTATCTGTGCGCCGGCCAGCTCGCGAACCACTTCGACGATTGCGATCTCGGCCGCCTTCTGCGCCTCGCGTACGGCGTCCGCCTCTTCCTTTGTCTTGTGCCGCCGCTCGGCCACGAAGAGCTCGCGATCTACCTGCACATCGATGCCGGCGGCCAGCAGCTCCTCGAGATCGAGGGCCCGAAGGTTCGGCGAGACACGAGCCTCCTCGATACCTTTCTCCTTCAGGAATTGGGCCGCGAGGCGCGCCCAAGATTTGCTGAGGTACGCCTCGCGGTTCTCGACCACGTTCGACGCTCGCGACTGCACGCGCGCCCGGTCGATCTCGAGCGGGCTGACGGCGAGCACGTCCGAACCGTCTGAGTACCGGATGTACAGGCCGGTCTCGACGCCGAAGCCGGTGGCGTAGATGAAGTCGGTGTCCCCTCCACCGCTGGGCAGCAGAACGATGGGGGCCGGCGTGCGGCGACGTGGCTTCGTCCGTCGGGCCGGCACCGCTGCCGCGTTGTCGGGATCGCGCCACAGCCCGGCCGTTTCGACTGCTTGGGCGACGGCTTGCAGGAGCGCGTCGTCGCCGCGACCGCGTGGGCGTCGCTTTGGGTGGCCCTCGAGGTTGAGCTTTTCCTGCACCTCATAGCCGCTGGTGAAGGCGACGTCATAGCCGAGGTCGCGCAACTGGGCCAGGTCGCGCCTCAGCGTCCGCTCGGAAACCCCGGCCTTCTCAGCCAGCTCGTAGGGGTTCAGGCCGGGCTCGGCAATGATGGCGGCGAGCACACGCAGCAACCGAGCCAGACGCTCAGCTCTATTCACAGCGCGGCCGGCATGACGAGGCGGAGCTGTAGGCCGGATTTACTCCGGCCGTCCCCCAAGCGTTTCTCACCAGACGCCACCCAACGTCGCACGTGGGAGGAGGGGGTTCCGCGGGGGAGGACACCGTCCTCACCCGCGCCTTACGAGATTTCTTCCCAGGACGTGGTGGCGTTGCCCTCGAACGGGTCGGGCTCGGCCTCCTCCTGGTTCCCCACCTTCTGGTGGAACCTGCTCGCGATCATCTGGTAGGCCATCGCCTTGGGGATCCCGAGCTTGGTCAGCGACTTCACCTCGTCGGCCATCACCTTGTCCCGCGCCGCCTCGATCGCGGCCAGGACCTCCTCGATGGACGCCGTTTTCTTCGCCATGCGAGCAGCCATTCTACCGGGGCTCCGGCCGCGACAGGCCGTGCCTTAACCTTGTTCACATAGCTGACTACGCTCCCGACAAGATTCGCAACGTGGTCCTGCTGGGGCATTCGCACGATGGCAAGACCACGCTCGCCGAGGCGATGCTGTTTACCTCCGGCGCCCTCGCCCGACTCGGCTCGGCCGACCAGTCGACGGCGGCCATGGACTTCGAGCCCGAAGAGCAGAAGCGGAAGATCTCGATCAACCTCGGCGTGGGCTTTGCCGAGCACAACGGTTTCAAGATCAACATCCTCGACGCGCCCGGCTTCTTCGACTTTGCAGGCCAGGTGGCGAGCGGGCTTCGCGCCGCGGAAGGCGCGGTCGTCGTGGTCGGTCCGACCCAGCAGCTGGCGGTCGGCACCGAGGTCGCGTGGGAGCAGTGCAACCGGGCGAACAAGCCTCGCATCGTGGTGGTCAACAAGCTCGACAAGGAGAACTCCGACTTCTACAGCGCGGTTGCCGCGATGCGCGCCACGCTTACCCCGCGGCCGTTTCCGCTCCATCTGCCCATCGGCGCGGAGCAGGACTTTCGAGGCATCGTCGACCTTCTCCACCTGAAGGCGTTCGTCACCGCGCCCGACGGAAAGGGCAGCGAAGTCGACATCCCGGACGACATGAGGGGACGGGTCGAGGAGCACCGCGGCCAGCTGATCGAGGCCGCAGCCGAGAGCGACGATTCGCTGCTCGAGAAATACCTCGACGCGGGAACGTTGAGCGAAGAGGACATTCAGCGCGGGCTGCGGCAGGGCATCCTCGAGGGCAAGGTCGCGCCGGTCGTTTGTGGCTCCGCCACCAAGCTGCTCGGGGTGCGGACGCTGATGTCGACGATCGCTGAGCTGATGCCGCCGCCCGAAGGCGAACCCGACAAGCCGGTGAAGGCGTTCGTGTTCAACACGGGCGGCGACCAGTTCGGGCGCGTCAGCTACTTCAAGGTGGTTGCCGGCACCCTCAAGGCCGACGCCCACCTCGCGAACCTGAGCCGCGGCGGTGAGGAACGCCTGGCCCAGATCTTCTTTCCCCGGGGCAAGGAGCATGTCGCGGCGACAGAGGTTCGCGCCGGTGACATCGCGGCGGCGACCAAGCTCACCCACACCCTGACAGGCGACACCCTGGGAGTGAAGGATGGCGGGCCTCTGCCTGGTCTCGACGTACCAGGCCCGGCCTATTCGGTGTCGATCACCCCCAAGGCTCGCGGGGACGAGGAAAAGATCTCATCCGGCCTGGCGCGGCTCAGCGAAGAGGACCCGACCTTGCACGTGGAGCGCAACGAGGAGACGAAGCAGCTGGTGATCGCCGGGCTTGGCGACGTCCACCTCGACGTCATTCTCGAGAAGCTGAAGAGGAAGTACGGCGTCGAAGCGACGACCTCGGTGCCTCGGGTGCCCTACCGGGAGACGGTGCACGGGCAGGCGCGCGCCGAGGGGCGTCACGTCAAGCAGTCAGGGGGCCACGGCCAGTACGGAATCTGCGTCATCGAGGTCTCGCCCACCACGCGCGGCGAGGGGTTCGTGTGGGAGGACAAGATTTTCGGCGGCTCGATCCCGCAGAACTTCCGGCCCTCGGTGCAGAAGGGGATCGTGGACACGATGTCCAAAGGTGTGGTCGCCGGCTACCCGATGGTCGACGTCAGGGTCACGCTGCTCGACGGCAAGTACCACACGGTCGACTCGAACGACATGGCATTCCAGATCGCCGGCTCGCTTGCGATCCGCAAGGCGGCGCTCGACGCGGGACCGGTGCTCCTCGAGCCCATCGTCGAGGCGACTATCCACGTGCCGGAGAGGAACCTGGGCGACATCATGTCGGACGTCAACGGCCGCCGCGGCAAGATCCTCGGCACGGAGCCGACGGACGGCTACCAGGACGTCAAGGCGATGGTGCCGGCGTCAGAGATGCTGCGGTTCGCGCTCGACCTACGGTCGATAACGCAGGGCCGGGGCAGCTTCAGCCAGAAGTTCGACCACTACGAAGAGATGCCGGCGCACCTGGCGAAAGGCATCATCGAGCAGTTCCAGAAAGACCACGAAGCCGCCGCTTCCGCGCACTAGCATCCGGGGCGTGATGGCCCCGTCCTCGTATGACGCAGTCGTCATCGGCGGAGGCGTGACCGGAGGAGGCGTGGCCCGCGACCTGTCGCTCCGTGGGCTTTCCGTGCTGCTCCTCGAGAAAGGTGACTACGGAGCGGGCACCAGCGGTTCGTCGAGCTGGATGATCCACGGCGGACCTCGTTACCTCGAGTTCGACTGGGACACGACGCGCCTCTCGTGCCTCGACGCGGGACACATCGTGAGCATCGCTCGCAACCTCGTCTACCGCGTGGTCTTTCTCATCCCGGTCCTTCCTCACGACAAGAACAACATCGAGCGCATGGAGACGGCGATGGAGGTGTACGACCGCTTCCAGCCGCTGAAGCACGCGCATCCCCATCGCCGCGTGACCGCTCAGGAAGCGCTGCGTGCCGAACCCGGTCTGTCGCCCGACATCGTCGGCGCGGTGACGATGGAGGAGTGGGGCGTCGACCCGCACCGCCTCGTCTTTGCGAATGTCCAGGATGCCGTGGCGCACGGCGCTCGCGCGCTCAACCACACCCGGGTGACAGGGCTGATCCAGGATGGCGGCAAGGTCATCGGCGTGCGCTACCGGGCGCCTGACGGGACGACGTCGGAAGCGCGCGCGCGGGTCGTGGTCAATGCCGCAGGCCCATGGTCGCCGGAGGTTGGAGCGATGGCGGGCCTGGACATTCGGCTTCGCCCGGCCAAGGGAATCCACATCGTGTACCCGCACCGCATCTCGAATTTCTCAATCAGCGCGGAGTCCATCGACGGCCGCGACCTGTTGATGGTGGCTCATGCCGGGTTCACCCTTGTCGGCACCACCGACGATGACTTCTACGGCGACCTCGATTCGGTCGACGTGCTCGAAGACGAGGTCGAGTACCTCCTGCAGGGAATCGAACGCGTCTTCCCAACCATTCGCAGCTACCGGGCCGTGCGCACGACGACAGGCGTACGGCCGACGTTGTTCAAATGGCGCGGCTATGAGGACGAACTGTCGCGTCGCTACGAGGTGATCGATCACGCCGCCAAGGGCGCTGACGGGCTGATGTCGATAGTAGGCGGCAAGCTGTCGATGTACCGCTTGATGGCGGAGGAGACCTCAGACGCCGTGTGTCGCAAGCTCGGCCACGACGCTCCGTGCACGACAGCGACCCAACCCCTGCCCGGAAACGAGTCGGATCCGGAGCCCGCGGCCGAGCTGGCGTCGCGGTGCGGCATACCCGCGCTGGCCGCGATCAAGCTGCGGAGCCGCCATGGCTCGAATGCGGAGAAAGTGCTCGACGAGGGCAGCACTTCGCGCATCCTCTGCCGCTGCGAGCCCGTGACCGAAGCGGAGCTCATATTCGCCGCGCGCCACGAGCAGGTGCGCACACTCGCCGACGCGTTCCGGCGAGTCGGAGTTGCCGCTGGTCCCTGCGCCGGTGCGGCATGCATCCTGCGGGCCGCCGAAGTTGTCGGGCGTGAGCTCGGCTGGAGCTCGACGCAGCGATTTGACGCTGCGCGCGAGTTCGTCCGTGGGGCATGGCTTGGACGAGCTCCAGTGATTGGCCAGTCAGGTTGGGCGCAGGAAGAGTTGGCGCAAGGTGCAATGCGCTCACTGTTCATCTCAGATGGCCCGCACTGATTCCTACGCGAAGCTGGCCTGGGCCTACGGGCTGCACCTGGCCCGGCGCCGGTTCACACGAACGAAGTCTCAGCTCGCGGATCTGTTGGAGACGTACCGCGCCGACGGCATCGTCGCCATCGAACCGTCGGAGCGCGAGCGCCATCCGAGGCTCGTCACCTGCATCAACTGCGGGCTCTGTGCGCTGGCCGCCACTCGCGCCGGCAAGACAAGGCTGCCCGACCTGGCTTCCTCTTATATGCGCCTCTACGCGCGGGTGTCTGAGGCTTCCTCTGACCTGGACGGCGAAGAACCCGACCTGGCTGCCGCCTCTGCGGTCTGCCCCGTCGGGGTGCCGCTCGAAGAGGTGGCGGTGGTTGTGCGGCGAATGGCCGGCCGCTGAGGCCGGGGCGCAACTCTCCAGGCGGCGGGGCCGATCCTTATCACCTTGGCTCTATCAACCCGGCTCTTGGGGACTTGCTAGTTATCCACATTCTGTATACAGTCTGGGGAGATCACACAACATCTAGAGCCAATCGTCAAGAGACTCCTTCGCCCGCTGCGCAGCTGGCCGGCAGTCGAGGCGTTCTTTCTGCGCCTGGTCGGGCAGTTCACGACGTGGCCGGCGGACGACTTCGGGCGGTTCGTGAGCGCCTCGGCCGGCACTGGCATGGCAGGAGCTTTCGCGGCGCTCCCGCCAGTCATGGAACCGCTGCGGCCACCGCCGCCGGCATCGGCCGCGCCCGCGAGCTTCGAGATCCGCTTCATGAACCTGCATGTCGAAGGCCGCTTCGAAGAGATGTGGGAGATGGTCGCCGAGGACGCCCAGCGCGCGTGGGGCGGACTGACGAACTTCATCCTCGAGATGCCACGGCTCGACGAGTGGCTCGAGATCCTCGACATGCAGGTCACCAACGTCACGGTGCTCGAAAGCTGGACCGACCACGTGCATCAGCGCACGTACAGCAACGTGGCCAGATTGGTGATGCGATATCGCGTGCGGCAGCAGTGGAAGGAGTGGACGTTCGACCGCCAGGTTCACCTCATTCCGGCGGCCGGTGGATGGCGCACATTGTGTTATCCGACAAGAGCAAGAACCGCCGCGAGTCACTGATATAGTGGGTCGCAGGCCATGCTCCAGGAGACCATCGAGGAACAGGAGCGCATTCGGCGCTGGCAC
>DATEGL010000315.1:0-3989 GCA_035280145.1 Candidatus Dormiibacterota bacterium
TCGCTGGCGTCGGTCACCACCAGCGTGTAGCGCCGCGAGTGGGGGCCGAGGGCATCGGCCTCTGCTTGCCCCACCGTGGCCGCTGGAGCTGCGGACCTCGTAGCCGCCGGCGCCGCCTGAGAGGGGGCGGTCTTCGCCGGACGCGCGGCCTGGTCGGCGCGCAGCACGCGCCAGTGATAGATCGCGACCCCTGCCGCGACCAGCACGACGGCGAGGTACCGGCCGAAGGCGAGGTTGGCGAGGTCGTTGAGCTTCGGGTTCGCGCTGAACAGCTGCTGCAGCAGCGAGCTGATCATCCCGATGCCGCCGCCAAGCACCGCCAGCACGCTGCCAAGGAGTGCCGCCCATACGTAGAGGCGGCGGCTGAGCGACTGTCGGTCGGCAGCCCACGGCGCCTGCCGCCAGTTCGCCAACCAAACCGCCACACCGGCGACGGCCAGGGTCACCGACAGGCTGATCGGGTTTTTCCAGTCGGGCGCTGTGACGCCGATCATTGGTGACTCGATCTGCTCGAACAGCGTGGCCAGCAGCAGGCCTGCCCCGTACGACCACGCACCAAGCGAGATCAGCGCAGCGAGGTTGGTGTACAGGCGGCGCACGCCTGCCTGGCGGTCCGCCTCCTGCATACCCGCGTCGCGGCGGAGGCGGCGGAAGATCAGGAACCAGGCGCCGCCGTAGATGAGCAGAAGCGACACCGGGCCGGATGCGGCGGCGAGCACGTCGTTGCCCGCGCCGCCGGGGCTGTCCACGCCAAGGACGCGCGCCAGCGCGTAGTAAAGGATCTGGCTGGCACCGAACAGCGCTGTCGCGATGCTGACCGTGAGCGCGATAAAACCCTCGAGCGCGCGGAGTGTCGAGTGGCGGTCGTCGGCGATGTGGTTCAAGGCGATGGTCCGCGCATGAAATCCCCACAACAGCGCCCCCGCGATGGCGCTGCCCGATAGACCGGCAGCGAAATTGAGTGCGTACGTCGGTTGGGTGACGAGCGCATCCCAGGACAAATGGAGAAGCTGTTGCGCCGATGAGAGCATCGTCAACAGGCCCACGAGCAGCGCGATGTACATGTACCAGCGCCGCAGCGTCGCGGAAGTCCCCTCCTCGTGCACCGCGGCACGGTCCTGCCGCGAGATCAAGAAGTGGAAGCCCCACACCGCGACGAAGACAGCTGTCAGCCAAGCATCTTGCGCCGCCAGCTCGCCGTTGAACGTTTCGCCGGTGTCCAGCACAGGGCCGAGCAGGGTTTGAAGAGCCTGCCAGAGCGCGATGGTGGTGGCGATCGAAAACGCCAGGCACGCGAAATAGATGTACAGGCGCCGGATCGCCGATGTGCGCTCGAACGGGTCGCGAATGGCGAAACGCTGAGCGAACCAGAAATGGACGCCCCATACCGGCAGCGCGACGATCGTCATCGCGGCGAAGATCGCGAGCGGGCCGCGGCTCGAGTCGGCCGAAGGGTCGTTGAAGACGAAGAGGAGGACAGTGGATCCGAGGGCGGCCAGTCCGGCCGCCAGCACAGCCAGCGCTGCGGCGCTCACCAGATAGAGGTAGAGACGCCTCAAAATCACGCGCGCAACCGTACTACGATGCGCCCGTGATCTCTCAAGAACTGCTCGAAATCCTGGCCTGCCCGAAATGCCACACCAAGGTGGAGTTTCTGGCGCCGGACCACCTGCGCTGTCCGAGCTGTCGGGTGCTCTATCCGATCGTGGACGGCATCCCGGTCATGCTGATCGAAGAAGGAAAACCGGAAGGGTCAGAGGACCGATCCAAGGACGAGTAGCGACTGGCCGGCGGTGGTTCCCTCTCCGAACTAAGCCGCGCATTGGTAGCGGCTCGTGTCCCTGGCGCTCGGGTTTGCCTCGGCGTCGCGGATGTCGGGCGCGATCTCGTCGGCGGTCAGCGCATACGCCTGGTTCGGGTCGCTGGCCGACGTGGCAAACACCATCCCCAGCACCTTTCCATCCAGGTCGACGAGCGGGCCGCCGGAGTTGCCCGGGTGGACGCTGGCCTGCAGGACAAAGATCTGCCGCGTGACGAGGTCCTGGTTGTAAATGTCGCGACCCTCTGCGGGGACCTCGCCATCGACCACGGCGGCCGACACCTTCTCCGACTGGCCGCCGGGATAGCCGATCACGGCGCCTTTGGTGCCCCGTGTCGCCGGGCCGAAGGTCAGGCCCGTAGCGGTGTAGCCGGGGACGTACAGCACCGCCACGTCGCGCGCCGGGTCGAAGTAGATGACCGTGGCCCGCATTGTCGTGCCGTCGAGTCTCTGGACCGTGTGTGACGTCGTGCCCGACACGACATGCGCGTTGGTGACGACATAGCCGCTGCCGATTGGAAAGCCGCTGCCCGTGACGATTCCACCGCAACCCAGGCTCGAGATCTTGACGACGTTCTGCGCGGCGCGGTTCACGCCCGCCGTGTCAACCGACGTTGGCAGTGGCAGGGCGGCGGGCAGACCATTCGGTTCGAGACCGGCGAACACTGGTGGAAACTGGACTCCGGCCAGCACTTGTTGAACGCTGGCGAGGAAGGGCGGGGTCTTCGGCGCGACGGTGTCGAGTGAGCGCAGCACGAATGAGCGCTGGATCTGCTGCGCGATCTGCGGGCTGGGGCCCCGCGAGAAGCTGAGGCCGAGAAACCAGCACATGATGATCACGGCGGCGGCCGATAGCGCGGCGCCTGCGACCGAGTCGGTCGACGTATGGATTCCGGTGCGCAGGATGTTGCGGCGGATCGGCTCGCCCACCGCGAATCCGATGCTCGAGCCAAGGCTGCCACCGATCACCAGCACCAGCACCGCGCCCAGCGGCCTGGCGCTTGGGTTCGTGATCGAAAGGTAGTCCAGCACGTAGCGAGCCGCTGCGGCGCCGAGCAGGACGCCGACCAGCAGGCCCACGTACTGCGCGGTGGACAGCCAGAAGCCACGCCGGTAACCGTTGGCGAGCCCGACCAGGACCGCGATCGCGATCAGGATGTCGATGAAGTTGATCAACGGGCGCTAACACCCTAACGGGCGCCGATGCCCGAACGGCACAGCTTGGCGATAATTGCACTCGTGGTTTTGCTCATCTTTCTGGCCGGGGAGTGGGTGCCCGCCTGGCTGTTCATGAGCCTGGCTTTCCTGGTCGCTGTGCTCGGCGTGACAGGTCTTGGTTACTGGGTCCTACGCGGCGACGCTCGCAATCGCGCGGCGCAAGAGAGCGAGTCTCCTCCTTCCGAGCACCACTAGGCCGCCCAGCCCGCCCAGCCCGCCCAGCCGGCCTCAGGCCGGCGTCAGCGCAGGCTCCTCTTCCGGCGCCTCGCCCGCCTCGCGGAGGTCACGCAGCGGCATGAAGCTCCGCACCGGCGGCACTCGCTCGAAGTTGTACGGCGGTGGCGGCGAGGTGGTCGCCCACTCGAGCGTATTGCCTTGCCACGGGTCGTTGCCCGCGATCTCGCCGCTGTTCCAGCTCCGGACGATGTTGATAAGGAAGATCAGCACCGAGAACGCGATGAGGAAAGACGACACGGTGATGATCATGTTGGTCGTCGCCCAGGCCGGGTTCGCGTAAGTCGCGATGCGTCGCGGCATGCCCTCGAGACCGAGCGTGTGCATGATCAAGAACGTGCCGTTGAAGCCGATGAAGGTGGTCCAGAAGTGCCACTCGCCGAGCGTGTTGTTGAGCAGCCGGCCTGTGATCTTGGGGAACCAGTAGTAGATCCCCGCGAAGATCGCGAACACGCTGCCCCCGAAGAGCACGTAGTGCAGGTGGGCCACGACGAAGTACGACTGGTGCAGCTGCGTGTCGACAGGCACTGAAGCCAGGTAGATCCCCGTGATGCCGCCGATCAGGAACGTGGCCAGGAACCCGAACACGAACTTGATGGGCACGGTGAACTCGATCGAGCCCCACCAGGCGGTCGCGATCCAGTTGAAGAATTTGATGCCGGTCGGCACCGCGATCAGCATCGTCATCAACATGAAGAAGCCCTCGACCCAGGTGTTG
>DATEGL010000316.1:0-4548 GCA_035280145.1 Candidatus Dormiibacterota bacterium
GCCGCCCAAGGGCTCGAACTATCTGTCGCTGTACCAGCAGGCGCTGGCCGAGGTCGACAAGACCAAGCGAAACAGCCTCAAGCACCAGATGCAGCAGCTGGAGTACGACCAGGGCGGTTACATCATTCCGTTCTTCAACAACCTGGTCGACGCCTACAGCACCAAGGTTTCCGGATTCAAGCCCAGCAAGGGAACCTTGAACCTGGACTCATTCGGCCATGGCTTCAGGTCCATCTGGTTCGGCTAGCGCGCTGCAGCCGGCGCTGAGCCCGGTCGGGCCTGCGGCGCAGGCCCGGCCCGCGGCGGCGGCGCGAAGCCCGATCTGGGGCTTCATCTTCCGCAGGCTGCTGCTCGGGATCGTGGTTCTGTTCTTCGTCTCGGTTGTGGTCTTTCTCGCAACCCAGGCCCTGGGCGATACGGCCAGAGCAATCCTCGGCCGGACCGCGACCCCTGCAAGCCTAGCGGCGCTGCGCGAGCAGCTCCACCTCAACCGGCCGCTGATCGTGCAGTACCTCCTCTGGGCCGGCGGTCTGCTCCACGGTGACGCGGGCGTCTCGCTGGCGGCGCAGGAGCCAGTGACCAAGCTAATCGGGGACCGCATCGTCAATTCGGCCTTTCTCGTCTTCTGTTCCGGCATCATCTCGATTCCGCTTTCGATCGCCATCGGCTCGTACGCGGCACTTCGACGAGACAAGGCATTCGACGTCGCGACGTCGCTCAGCACCTTGCTCTTCGCCGCCCTGCCCGAGTTCGTGGTCGGAGTCTCGCTCGTAGTTCTCTTCGCCACGACGGTGCTACACGTCCTGCCGGCGGTTTCGCTGATCCCGCCGGGCAGTCGGCCGTGGGAAAACCCTGTGGCTCTGATCCTCCCGACGCTGACGCTGGTGCTTGCGGTCACACCCTACGTGGCGCGGATCATGCGTGCCTCCATGATCGAAGTCCTGGAGAGTGACTACGTGGAGATGGCCCGCCTGAAAGGGCTTCCCGAGCGGGTCGTGATCACCCGCCACGCCCTGCCCAACGCCATCGGGCCGACATTCCAGGTCATCGCCCTCAACCTTGCCTATCTCGCGGGTGGAATCATCGTTGTGGAGTACGTCTTCAACTTCGCCGGCATCGGCGGTGCGCTCAGGGACGCAGTCTCGAACCGTGATGTGCCCGTGATCCAGGCTCTGGCCATGCTGATCGCGGGCCTGTACGTCGTGCTCAACTTGCTGGCCGACATAGCGACGATCCTTGTCACTCCTAAGCTCAGGACGAGGTTGTAGACATGTCAGTCCTCAACCCGCTCGCCGCCAACGAACCGCCGCCAATCCAGTGGAAAAAGCCGAGCGGCGTAATCCTCGGCGCGCTCGCGCTGGGTCGCACCAGGATCGGCATCGGCTTCGTCTTGATCGTGGCCGCTTTCGCGTTGCTGGGACCGCTGATCGCGCCTCACGGCCCGGCAGATTTCGTTGGAGTGCCGAACACCGGACCAACCGGTGCGGCCCGCTTCGGCACCGACCACCTCGGTCAGGACGTCTGGAGTCGGTTCCTTTATGGGGGCCGAGAGATCCTTGTGCTGGCGACCCTCGCCACGCTGGTCGGCCTGGCCCTGGGTACCAGCCTGGGCCTGTTCGCCGCCTACTCGCGCGGACTGCTCGACGACGTGCTGATGCGCGGGATGGACGTGATCCTCGCGTTCCCCTCGATCATGCTCGCGCTGGTCGCCATCTCCACACTGGGTCCGTCAGGGTGGCTGATCGTCCTCGCCGTCGGCCTGACGAACATCCCGCGCGTGGCGCGGGTGACGCGTGCTGCCGCGCAGCCAATAGTCGAACGCGACTTTGTCGCCGCGGCGGAGTCGATCGGACTGCCCCGCTGGCGGATTCTGTTTGGCGAGGTCCTTCCCAACATCCTCAGCCCGCTGATGGTCGAGGCCAGCCTGCGCCTCACCTATTCGATCGGGCTCATCGCCGCGCTGGCGTTCCTTGGATTCACGCCCAATCCGAACGGAGCGGACTGGGGACTGATGATCCAGGAGAACCAGCTTGCGCTCGTCGTGCAGCCGTGGGGCGTCGTGCTTCCGATCGTCGCCGTCGCGCTGCTCACCATGGGTACCGGTATGATCGGCGACGGAATCGCGCGCGCCGCGGCCGGCATCGACCGAACAAGGGCCGTCGAATGACGACCACCGCGCCGGCGATCGTAGTCGATCGACTGCGTGTGACCATGCGCGGCACGAACCTCGACATCGTTGACGACATCTCTTTCGACATCGCACCGGGCGAGGTGCTCGGGCTGGTGGGCGAATCCGGTTCGGGAAAGACGACCGTCGGCCTGGCTCTGCTCGGCCATGCACGGCGCGGAGTCGAGATTGCAGGCGGCCGGGTGCAGCTCGGCGACATCGACGTGCTGAAGCTCGATGACGCGGCGCTCGTCCGTCTGCGCGGCAAGCTGATCTCGTACGTTCCGCAAGACCCCGCAGCTGCGTTGAATCCGGCACTGCGCATCGGCACCCAGCTGCGCGAGATCCTCGAGGCCCACGACTACGGCGCCGACGCCGACGCGAGGCGGGAGCGCGTGAAGGAGATGATGCAAGAGGTCGCCCTGCCAGGCGACCCGGCATTCCTCAAACGCTACCCACACGAGCTCTCGGGCGGCCAGCAGCAGCGGGTCGGCCTGGCCATCGCGTTCGCATGCCGCCCGCGCGTGATCGTGCTCGACGAGCCAACGACCGGGCTCGACGTGACCACGCAGGCCCACGTGCTCAGCACCGTCCGGGAGCTTGCTTCCGCGCATGGCGCCGCGGCGCTCTATGTCAGCCACGACCTCGCCGTGGTGGGCACGCTGGCAAACCGGGTCGCAGTGATGTATTCCGGCCGCCTCGTCGAGCTGGGACCGGCCATCAACCTGTTCTCCGGCGCTGCTCATCCGTACACGCAGCGGCTGATCGCGGCGATCCCGCACCTGACCGGTGGCCGCGAGCTCATCGGAATCGGAGGCCGCGCGCCATCGCCGGGACGCCGACCGCCAGGTTGTGCGTTCGCTCCGCGGTGCTCTTTCGCCCAGGACCGCTGCAACGCCGCCGTCCCCGAGCTGCGTCCCATCGCCGTCGGCCACCAGGTGCGGTGCGTCCGCGCCGAGGAGGTGCGCGGCCAGGTCTTAGGCAGGGGCCGCGACGGCGCTCGCGACGAACGCAGTGCCTCGCTTCCGATCCTGAGGCTGTCGGCGGTCTCCGCCGGCTACCGCAAGCGCATGGTGGTGCACGACATCACCATCGATGTCGCGCCGCACGAGTGCCTGGCGTTGGTGGGCGAGTCTGGGTCGGGCAAGACCACGCTGGCGCGGTCGGTCGCCGGGCTCAACAGCGACCGGATCGGACAGATCACACTCGATGGCAAGGTGCTGGCGCAGTCAGCCCGCAACCGTCCCCGGCAGCAGCGCCAGAAGATCCAGTACGTGTTTCAGAATCCGTACGGATCGCTCAATCCGCGTCGCACCGTGGGGCACATCATCCGCCAGCCGCTCGAGCTGTTCACCACGGTGCGTGGCTCGGCCGCCGAGAAGAAGGTGGGCGAGATGCTCGACCGCGTGTCGCTGGCGGCGAACTATGCGGACCGATATCCGGACCAGCTCTCGGGCGGCGAGCGCCAGCGTGTCGCGATCGCTCGTGCACTTATCTGCGAGCCGCAGGTCCTCATCTGCGATGAGGTGACCTCCGCGCTGGACGTGAGCGTGCAGGCCGCGGTAGTCGAGCTGCTGGCGACGCTTCAGCGAGACCTTGGCCTCGCCATGCTCTTCGTGACCCACAACCTGCCCCTGGTGCGTTCGATCGCGCAGCGCGTCGCAGTAATGAGCCAGGGCCACATCGTCGAGCTGGGCCGCGTCGACCAGATCCTCGAGGCGCCGGCTGAGTCGTACACCAAGCGACTCCTCTCAGACACGCCCTCCCTCGAGGTGGCGCTGGAGAGCGCGCAGTCCAGCTGATGCCGTCGTGAACTGGGAGGCCTTCATCACCTGCGCCGTCACAGGGGCAGGTGACACGGTCAGCCGCAGCGAGCTGGTGCCGGTCACTCCCGAGCAGATCGCGGCTGCGGCGCTCGAGGCGGCGTCTGCGGGCGCGGCGGTGGTGCACATCCACGTCCGCGACCCGCGCACCGGGAAGGGCGCTCGGGACCCGCACCTCTTCCGTCAGGTCGTGGGGAGAATCCGCTCCTCAGGCACAAACGTCGTTCTGAACCTCACCGCGGGGATGGGAGGAGACCTGGTACTGGGTGGCGACGAGTCTCCGCTGCCGCCTTCTCGCGACGGCACCGACATGGCAGGTGCGACCGAGCGGCTGCGCCACGTCGAAGAGCTGCTGCCGGAAATCTGCACGATCGACTGCGGCACGATGAACTTCGCGGCCGGCGGTGACTACGTGATGACCAACACGCCGGGCATGATCCGCGCCATGGCGCGCAAGGTCCAGGCGCTGGGTGTGCGTCCAGAGCTGGAGGTCTTCGACACCGGACATCTCGTCATGGTCAAAGAGCTGATCAAAGAAGGGCTGATCGACGACCCGCC
>DATEGL010000317.1:0-4213 GCA_035280145.1 Candidatus Dormiibacterota bacterium
GTTTGGGCGTCTTCGAGCAGATCACGCGCACCACTCCGTTGCGCTTGATCACCCGGCAGCTTGGACACATCTTCTTGACGGACGGACGAACCTTCATCTCCAAATCTCTCGAATCCGCCCCCGCGACCGGTCGCTGCTCGCGAGCTCGACCCCCACCCTGTCTCCGGCGAGAAGCCTGGTGAAGTGGGTGCCGGCGCGATCGGCGACGTGGGCGAGGACCTTGGCCCCGTTTTCGAGCTCAACCCTGTAGACACCGTTGGGAAGAGGCTCCACCACGACCCCCTTCACGAGCGAGGGGCGCTGGGGCACGAACGCCGAGTATACCAAAGCTTCGGTTGAACTCAGTCGAGCGCCCCTTTGGTGAGCACGACCGGCCCCTTTTCTGTGATAGCGACGGTGTGCTCAAAGTAGGCAGAGAGGGACCCATCTGCGGTGCAGATGGTCCAGCCATCCGGCTTCATGTAGACCTCGTGGCTGCCGGCGTTGACCATTGGCTCGATGGCGAGCGTCATGCCCGGCTTGAGTCGAGGCGGGGTGCCGGCGACGCCGAAGTTGGGGACCTGCGGGTCTTCGTGCATCTGGCGCCCGATGCCGTGCCCGACGAACTGGCGGATGACGCTGAAGCCGTTGCTCTCGACGTGCTGCTGGATGGCGGACGAGATGTCGCCCAGGAACCCTCCCGGCCGGGCCTTGTCGATGCCGACGTACAGGGCCTGTTCGGTGACCTTGATCAGGCGGGCGGCCTCGGCCGTGATCTTGCCAACGCCCACCGTCACCCCGACGTCGGCCCAGAAACCGTCCAGAACGAGGCCGAGGTCCAGGCTGACCAGGTCGCCCTCGGCGATCTTGCGGTTGCCAGGGATGCCGTGCACCGCCTCGTCGTTGATGGACGCGCAGATCGAGCGCGGGAAGCCGTTGTAGCCGAGGAAGCCGGGCGTGGCGCCGCCGGCGCGGATGAGCCGGTCGGCGATGCGGTCGAGCTCGATGGTCTTGACGCCCGGCCGGCATGCCGCTTTGAGGGGCGGCAGGACTGACGCCAGCAGGACGCCCGCGTGGGACATGAGGTCGATCTCGTGGGCTGTCTTGAGGTTGATCATTTGGCGGTTTTCACTCGGCCGTTGGCAGCAGCAAGCACCTGGCGGCTTATCTCCTCGATTGTTCCCAGGCCATCGATCTCGGAAACGAGGCCGGCAGCCCGGTAGTGGTCGAGCACCGGGATTGTCTTGTCGAGGTAGATCTCGATCCGCGGCCGGACGGCCTCAGGCTTGTCGTCCTCGCGCTGGACCAGCGCGCTGCCGTCGACCTGGCAGACGGCAGTGCCGGGTGGGTACGTCCGCTGACATTGCGGGCAGACCAGCCGGCCGGACAGCCGGCGAAGCAGCTCGTCGATGGGGACCTTCAGGTAGATGACGCGGTCGAAGCGCTTGCCGAGCCCGACCATCAACACGTCGAGCGCATTCGCCTGCGGGACGGTGCGCGGGAAGCCGTCGATGATGAACCCGGGCTCACAGTCGGGCTGGCGGAGCCGGTTGCGGATCATGCCGATCATGATGTCGTCGGACACGTACTGGCCCGAAGCCAGGATGGGCTGCGCCTTGCGGCCCAGCTCGGTGCCGGCGGCGATCTCCGCGCGCAGCATGTCGCCAGTGGCGATGTGCGGGATGCCGAAATGCGAGCGGAGCATGTTGGCCTGCGTCCCCTTGCCGGACCCTGGCGCGCCGTACAACAACAGATTCATTTGATGAAGCCGCGGTACTGGCGCATCACCAGCTGCGTCTGCAGCTGCTTCATGGTGTCGAGGGCAACGCCGACCACGATCAGGATGGCGGTGCCACCGAGGTACATCTGGTTGTGCGGAATGCCGGAGATCTTCGCGGTGCCGATGGGCAGGATGACCGTGATGAAGCCCAGAAAGACCGCGCCTACGAAGGTCACCCGGTTCATCACCGCCTGCAGGTAGTCCGCGGTAGGACGTCCCGGGCGGATTCCCGGGATGAAGCTCGAGTAGCGTTTGAGGTTCTCGGCCACGTCGTGCACGTCAAACGTGATTGCCGTGTAGAAGTACGTGAAGCCAAACGTGAACAGGAAATACAGCGCGTTGTAGGCGACGGCCATGGGCACGTTCGCGGTATCCGGGGCGAAGTTGCCCTGTATCCAGTGGGCTGTGCGGTAGTACCACGTGTCCGGAGGTGCAGCGTTGAAGTAGTTGGCCACGATGGTCGGCAGGAACATGACCGAGATCGCGAAGATGATCGGGATCACACCGGCGTGGTTAACGCGCAACGGAAGGAAGCTGGCCCGCCGCCCCACCTCTCGCCCACCGGCGACTCGCTGTGCGGACTGGATCGGGATCTTCCGGACCGCTTGCTGTACGTAAATGATGACCGCGGTCATGATCAGCGCTATCGCGCCGAACAGCAGGAAGGGCACGTAGTCCGCCAGGCCGCCACCGGTCGAATGGGCGGTGAACACCGACGCGATGCCCTGTGGTCCGCGGCCGATGATGCCGGCGAAGATGATCAGCGAGACACCGTTGCCGATGCCGTACTCGGTAATCAGCTCGCCGAACCACATCAGCATCACTGTGCCGGCGGTGAGGACCAGGATGATCTGCAGTCGCTGGAACCAGTCGAGCGGGCCGAGGATGGCCGGGTTCGTGTTCTGGAACAGCACCGTAAATCCGTACGCCTGGCCGGCGCCGAGGAACACCGTCAGCCACCGGCTGTAGCGCTGGATTCGCCGTCGGCCGAGCTCGCCTTCTTTGGAGATCTCCTTGATTCGTTCGGAGATCACCGTCATCAGTTGCATGATGATCGTGGCGTTGATGTAGGGATTCATGCCCATCGCGACGATGCTGAATCGCGAGAGGCCGCCGCCCGAGAACAGGTCGAGCAGTCCGAGCAGGGCCTGTTGGTTGAAGAGCAGCGCGAGCGCGGACTGCTTTGCGCCCGGGATCGCGATGTTGGCAAACAGCCGGAAGATGATCAGGATGCTGCCGGTGAAAAGGATCTTGTTGCGGAGCTCGGGCAGCCGTATCGCGTTGACGAGCGCCTCGAGGAAGTTCATGGGCTACTCAGGTTTGGCTTCGGGCTCTGCTTCGGGTTCTTTTTCCGGCTCTTTCTGTCCGAGGACGGTGACCGTCCCGCCCGCCTTCTCGATCGCCTCGCGCGCGCTGTTGCTGAAAGCATGTGCCTCCACCTTCAGTTTGCGCTTCAGCCGACCCGCGCCCAAAATCTTGATCTCCCTGTCGCCCCGAATCAGGCCGGCCTCGAGCAGTGCCTGAGCGTCCACTCTGGCGCCGTCGGCAAAGCGGCTGAGCTTGGACAGGTTGACGACCGAGTAGAGCTTCTTGAAGGGGTTCTTGAAGCCGGGCAGCTTCGGCAGCCGCTGCGACAACGGCATCTGACCGCCCTCGAAGCCGAGGCGGAAGCCTTCGCTGCGAGCGTTCTGCCCTTTCTGGCCGCGTCCTGACGTCTTGCCTCGGCCCGAGCCGGTGCCCCGGCCAACGCGCTGTGGCCGGCGGTGGGCGCCGGGCGTGGGTTTGAGGTCGTGCAGCTGCATCTCTTCCTAGTTGCCTCTCTGGTGCTTTTTGGTGCTGCGGGCGCGCCAGATCTTGTACCGGCTGCGCTTCGGGCGCTCGTAGGGAACTCCGTCGACGGCGACCAGGAAGTGAACCCGGCGCAGCATCCCCCGGACGGCCGGGTTGTCCGGCAGCTCGCGGGTCTGGTTCAGGCGCCGGAAGCCAAGCGACTCGACGGTCGCGCGGATCTCCGGCCGGGCACCGATTGCCGATTTCACAAGGGTGGCCTTAACGGTTTTCTCAGCCACGAGCAGCCCCTCCGGCGCCTACGGGCGCCGCGTCGGCGCTTTGTGCGGAGGACGAAGGCGGTTCAGCGCCTTTGAAAGCGGCGGCCAGCCGCTTGCCGACCATCTGGTCGACCGCGCGGCCACGCAGCTCGGCGATCTGCGGCGCCGTCTTGAGCTGCTGCAGCGCGGCCAGCGTCGCTCGCACGGTGTTGATCGGGTTGTTCGTGCCGTGCGACTTGGTGAGGATGTCCTTGATGCCGGCGGTCTCGATCACGGCGCGCATGGCGCCGCCGGAGATGACGCCCGTGCCGGGCGCAGCGGGCTTGAGCATGATCCGCGCAGCTCCCCACTTGAGGCGGACCTCGTGAGGAATGGTCGTGCCGACCATGGGCACCGTGATCATGTT
>DATEGL010000318.1:0-17641 GCA_035280145.1 Candidatus Dormiibacterota bacterium
CAGTCGATCGCGACTGCCCCCTGTCGGGGCTGGAGCAGCTCTATTACCTCTTGTGAAAGTGCTGGAACGTGCGAAGAGCTAATGCCCTGAGATCACCCTGTCAGCGAATTCTGTGAAACGTCCTTGCGCGTCGGCGTTGTAACTGTCCCATCGCGCCTCTGGCCAAATTTCGACGCGGGATCCCGTCCCGATCACCACCACTGTCGACGGGGTCTCGATCCCCGCCACCCGGCGCTGTTCGGGCTGAAGGCCGATCCGGCCCTGGCCGTCCGGCTCGAATGGGTCCGACATCGAGTAGAGAGTTCGGGCCAGTGCGCGCTGGTCCGGACCCTGCAGCGGGCTTTGCAGCTGCGCGGCCAGCGCGGCCCACAGGTCGGGTGGATAGATCGCGAGCACGTTGTCCTGGCTCACCGAGACGAAGCTTCCCTCTCGCAGCTGCTTGCGAAACGGTGCCGGAATCGCCAACCGGCCTTTGTCGTCCACTCGCACCCGATGCGCTCCGGTAAACACCGATCATCTGGCCTCCCAGAACTTGAGGCTGCGGCGCTGCTGGCGGGCGCACAGGCTGCAGCCGCAGCCGTGGAGCTCGAGGGGAAGCCGGTTGCCGGTCTTGTCAAAGCGGAAATTGAGACTCAGGTCGGCCCCATCGCGGGAGCGGGGAGAAGTGGCGTAGAGGAGGTGTATGGCGTGCCTTACCTGGACGTAGGGTGCGACGTATGGGTCCATGTTTGTCGGGTTCACCACTTCTCCCCACTGATCACCGCGATTCGCCGCAGACCGTATCAACACGGTTGAAGCCTGTCAATACCTTTACCACAAGATCTAGACACTCCAAACCGCTCGCTGGTGCCGCTCACTACATCATGTTGTGGCCTGTCCCATGCCGCGCACTACATATAGTGGCGAAATGTGATAGTGACGAACATTAGTTTGGTAAATTTAGGTGACGGCGTGAAAAGATCGCTTACCTATCTTTACTGGCCGGCTTCCGCCGAGTTCGGCTCCTACCCGCTGCGCTTCAGGAGGCCCAGCCGCTTCGCCCGCCTCTCGGCCCAGGTGAAGACGAGAATCCCGACCGGAATGAGGATGACGCCCATGCCGAGCAGAATTCCGACCGTTGGCAGCTGATCCCCCGCTCCGGAGCCGTCGAGCAGGCTGTGCCGGATCCCCGCCAGGGCGTAGGTCAGCGGGCTTACCGCTCCGGCCGCCTGGAGCGGAAACGGCAGCACGCTCAGCGGGTAGTAAACGCCCGACACGAGCAGCATGAAGCCCTGAAGGGCGAAGGACATCTGCTCCCCCTTTTGAGGCGAGAGCAGTGGCAGGACCGAGGTCAGGATCGCCAGGCCGATCAGGGGCACGATCGAGGCGGCCAGCACCACGACCGCACCAAGCACGTTGGCGTGCGAGAGGTCCAGGTTGAAAAGGGCGATCGCGACAACCAGCACGATGAAGGTGCGCGCAAGCCCATACCCGATGGCGAAGATGCTGATGCCCATCAGGTGCGTGATCCTTCGCACAGGCGCCATGAACGTGTACTCGATGGTCCCCTCCCATCTTTCCCACGCGATCTGGTACGCCGCTTCCATGAAGACGAGCGACAGGTAGCCCCACAGCAGCGCGCCGACCAACAGGTACAGCTGCGCCTTGCGGAGATCGAACGAGCCTGACCCGACCCCCAGTGTGGTGAGGCCCGACGCGAGGAAGCCAATCGACAGCACGCTGACGATGCTGTAGAAGAGCCAGACGAGCTCCCACACCCAGTAGCGCTTGTAGACATAGAACTGGCGCTCGGCAAAACCGAAAAGCGCGTTCACCTCCGAGTGCCTGGTGCCTACGCTCATGTGACACCGACCTCCTCTTCTTCCCGCTCGAAGGTCTTGCCGGTGAGGCGCATGAAAACGTCTTCCAGCATTGCGCCCCCGTAGCGCGCGCACAGCTCCGCTGGCGATCCGTCCGCCAGGACCCGACCCTCATCCATCATCAGGACGCGATCGCACAGCGCGGCCGCCTCGTCCATGTCGTGCGTGCACAGCAGCACCGTGATCTCGCGCTCGGCACGCAGCATCGCGAGCAGCGACTGCACCTCCTTCTTGGACCTCGGGTCGAGTCCGGTCGTCGGCTCGTCCATCAAAAGGAGCGACGGCGCGCTCAGAAAGCTCCGCGCGATGGCGATCTTCTGCTGCTGCCCGCGGGACAGCTGCTTCATCGGTTGATTCAGCAGCTCGCGCGAGATGCCCAGCCTCTCGAGTATTTCGACAGTCCGCTGCCGCGTGCCTGCAGCCCCGCCCCCGTAAAGCCGCGCGGCGTACAGCATGTTCTCCCACGGGCTCAGCTCCTTGAAGAACGCCGCCTCGACCGAGACTCGGTTGATGTGCCGGCGCACGGCCAGCGGCTCGATCGCAACATCCCAGCCGAACACCGTGGCCTGGCCCGTGTCGGGCGTAAGCAGAGTGGCCAGGATGCGAATCAAGGTCGACTTGCCGCTCCCGTTGGGACCCAGGATGCCGGTCACGCCGCCTGCTTCGACGGTCAGGTCCAGCTGGTGGAGAGCCACCTTGTCCTTCCACTGCCGGCGCCACCAGGGCGCGCCGGCACCGCGCTCGCGGCGCCGGAACGTCTTGCTGACGCCGTGGATCTCTATCGCTGCCGTGCTCATGACCGACTCCTAAAACCCGAAATGGACAAAACAAAAGGACCGTGGCGGTGCCCAACAACCGCACGGTCCTTGCTTGAGCTTCTGGCTTCTAGGTTTCGGTTACTGGACCAGACTCAACGGTGTGCGGATGGGCGCTCTTCACCCTCGTCGGTGAAGCGCAGCTTTTCGAGCCCGCCGCCCATGGGCACACTCCTGAATGCACGTGGACACACCCGAAGTGGTGTGGAGACTGACTTAGCCTAATCGCCGACGGTGCCGAAGTCAAGGCCGAGCCGGCTGATCACAAACGCCATCACGAAGGCTTCCTCACGCCACGACTCGTAGCGCCCGGAAGGGCCAGAGTGCCCAGCGCCCATCTGCGTCTTGAGCACAATCGGTCTGTCACCTCGATTCAGCGACCGCAGCTTCGCGACCCACTTGGCGGGCTCCCAATACGACACGCGCGGGTCGTTGAGTCCGCCAGTGACGAGCGTCGCGGGGTAGCTCGTTTCTCGCAAGTTGTCGTACGGCGAGTAGCTCTTGATGTAGCGATAGAACTCTGGCTCGGCCGGGTTGCCCCACTCGTCGTACTCGTTGACGGTGAGTGGCAGCTTGTCGTCGAGCATCGTGGTCAGAGCATCGACGAAAGGAACCTGCGCGACAGCGCACGCGAACAAATCAGGACGCTGGTTGAGAACCGCACCGATCAGAAGTCCACCGGCGCTGCGGCCGCGAACCGTAAGGTGGTCCGAAGTCGTGTAACCCTCGGCCACAAGGTGCTCGGCGCACGCGATGAAGTCGTCGAAGGTATTCCGCTTGTGGAGGAGCTTGCCCTCCTCGTACCACCTCCTCCCCATCTCCCCGCCTCCCCGCACGTGAGCGATGGCATAGACGAAGCCTCGATCGAGCAGGCTCAGGCGCGCGGGGTCGAACATCGGATCGTTTGAGAACTCGTAGGCACCGTAGCCGTACAGGAGAAGCGGCGCACCGTTGCGCCTCAAATCCTTTCGGTACACGACCGAGATCGGAACTTCGACGCCGTCGCCCGCCGTCGCCCACAGTCGCTCGGTCGCGTAGTCGCCTCGGTTGTAGCCGCCACGAACCGGCTGTTCCTTGACGATCGTCCGCTCTCGCGTCCGCATGTCGTAATCGACCGCCGACCACGGAGCGGTGAGGGAGGTGTAGAAGAACCGCATGACCGCGCCGGCGTAGGTCGGGCTTCCTCCGGGGAAGGCGGTGTAGGCGGCATCGGGCTGCTCCACAACGTGTATCTCGGATGTCCCCGTGTCCAGGACTTCGAGCCGTTGCAGGCCGTCCGCGCGCTGGCCGAGAACGGCCTGGCCACGGTAGACGTCCATGAAGTTGATGCGCACGCCGTGCCGTTCCGACACGACCTCGGTCCAGGATTCGCGACCCGGGCTCGTTATTGGCGCCGCCATCAACCGGAAGTTGGTAGCTCCGTCGTTGGTCAGGATCAAGAAGCGGTCCTCTTGGTGTTCGATCGAGTACTCGATGTCATGCCTCCGAGCCTCGACGAGCGTGGGCGTCGTCTCGGGATCGTCGCTTCGCAGGAACCGGGACTCCGAGCTGACCTGGCTCGAGCTGGTAAGGAAGATGAAGACCTCGCTCTTGGACGACTCGACGTTCAGCTCGAATCGCTCGTCATCCTCCTGGAGAACCAGGACGTCCTGCTCGGCCGGCGTACCGAGCCGGTGGCGCCACACCTGGTATGGACGCATCGAGGAGTCCGGCTTGACGTAGAAGAAGGTCTTGCTGTCTGCCGACCAGGCCGAGCCGTAGTAGACGCCGTGCACGACGTCTTCGAGGTCTGCGCCGGATGTGAGGTTCCGAAAGTGAAGGTCGTGTAGCTCCGCCCCGTTGAGGTCGACCGCATACGCGATCAGGTTCTCGTCGGGGCTCCGCTCCGCGAAGCCGAGCTCGAAGTAGTCGTGCCCTCGGGCGAGCTCGTTGGCGTCGAGGATGACCTGCTCCGGGGCCTCCATCGATCCCCGCCGGCGGCAGTACAACTCATAGTCGAGCCCCTTCACCGTTCGGGTGTACGTCCACCAGCCCTTGTACAAGGTCGCGGCGGAGGTGTCGGTCTCCTGGACGCGGCCGACGATCTCGTGATAGAGCCTCTCCTGGAGGCTCGCGGTTCCGGCGGTGACTGCGTCGGCATAGGAGTTCTCTGCCTGCAGGTAGGCGATGACCTCGGGGTTCTGCCGCTCGCGAAGCCAGTAATACGGATCGATGCGCCGGTCGCCGTTGGACTCGAGAAACCGGGGGCGGACCGCTGCAAGGGGAGGGCGGGCGGGTGAGAGCTTCACCCGCACCACTCTAGAGGGAGGGGACTAGTGCAGCGGGAAGCAGACGATCTGCTGTTCGCCGATCGGGAACGTCCGGTTCGCCAGCTCGCAGAGTGCCTTCCAGAGCGCCGCCCTGGGCACGTTCAGCGAGCTCTCGTCCCGGACGAACACGCGGCCTACCACGGCTCCGTCGTCAGTTTTCAGCCCTTCCACCCGCTCCAGGCCGAACCGGTCGGGCTCGTTGGCCACTTTCGCGAATGCCTCCGCAGCCGTTTCCAACTGATCGGCACCCCTGCTGATGATCCACACCTCGACTTCCGCCATGGCGCCACTGAGCCTAGATCAATTAACAACTGATTTAACGAAATTAAGCGCAAAAAGTCAGGCGGACGCCTTCGCAAGCCTGAAGGCGCGCCGAACAAGGCTTTTGACCGCCGCCCGGTTGGCGTCGGCCGGCGAATCGAGGCGGACGAAGCGCATCTGCTTGCCACCGCCCGCCAACAGCCCGTTCGGGTCGTCGAGGTCGACCCCCCGGTAGAAGTAGAGAGCAGAGTGGTCCGGAAAAGTGCCGATTCCGACCACGTTCTCGCCGTGGGCGGCGTAACGCCGGAGCTTCCACATCGTGCGGGGCGAGCGCGGCTGGGCCATGGCGTACGCGATCTCCTCTGCCCGAGGCGCAACCTCGCGCACGACCTTGACGGCGGCCTGGACGATCGGCCGCACGGCCGGCGGAACGTGCTTCAGCTGGTCACTGGCCGCGATCATCAATCAACACCTCCGCGGCATGTTTCTCATGTGCGCCAACCCCGACGAGCAGCAGCCACGCCCCCGAGATCATGAAGACGAAGGATGCCATCATCGCCAGGCCGACGACGTACAGGCCCCAGGCCGCGCCGACGAAAAAGGCGGCAGCGCCAAGCTGCTCCGCCACCAAGCAGGCGAAGCTCCCCAGGGCGCGCAACAGTACGGTGCGGTCGGCCGCTAGAAACGCGTCCCTGGTGCTGCGGTAGAGGATGAACTCGACGACCACTAGCACTCCGATGAGCTCGATCGCGACGAATTGCCTCGACTGGCCGCCCATCAAAACCAGGCCGCAACGTATGAAGACGGCGGTGAGTCCGCTGAGAATCGTGCGCGCTCGATGGCGGTGGACCGGGTGATGAACGACCTGCTCGAGGTGCAGCGTCATCGCGACGAAGACGAGCCCGGTGAGGGTCGCGGCACCGGCCCCGACCATCACGAAGTAGTCGCGCCAGAGCGAAGCGTCGTACATGACTCGACCTAAACGACGTTAGAGATCGTGGTCACATCCCCTCATGCTCGGGCACCTTGCGACCGACCATCCAGAGGAAGAACCACGTTCCGGAGTCGCCCATGTACGCAAACTGCTTGTGGATGTCCTTCTTGGTCGCATCGAAATCGCCGAGCGAGTCCAGGTACTTCTTGAAGCTGCCGAACTCTTTGTCGAGCTCTAGCATGCGCTGGGCGTTGCCGACGATCGCTTCGAGCTTCTTGCGGTTGCGGATGACCCGCGTGTCGCCCATGAGCTTGTCGATGTCTTTGGTTTTCAGCCGCGCCGTCCGCTGCGGGTCGAAACCGTGGAAAGCCGTCTCAATGCCGGGCCATTTCGCCTCGACCACACGCCAGCTGATGCCAGTCTGAAACATGACCCTGGCCATCGCGTCGAGGTAACCGGACAGCTCCCTGGGTGGTTGAGGTTGCTTGTGCTCGTGCATGGGGACTGATCTTAGGCTCGCGCCCGGCCGAGGTCGACCCGGTCCCCGCGCATCGGCACGCCATCCTCGAGCAGCAGTCGGCGCTGCGCTTCGCCTTTCGCCATCGAACCGTCCGCGCGCACGACTCGGAACCATGGCACGTCCTTCTCGTTCGTGGTCGCCAACACCCGTCCGACGAGGCGCGGCGCGCCTGGCTCGATGTCGCCATATGTCTGGACGTGGCCGGGCGGTATGTCGCGGATCCGGTCGAGGATGCCGGCAATCCGCCCCTCTTGTGCGGACTTACGCGACTCGCGGCTCGACATAGAACTTCACTCCAAGTCCGAAATTCAGGCGGGATGTCCGACGGCTATCGCCGACTCGCGGCCGTCGATCGTCTCGATCAATCGAATGGTCAGCCACACGCCGTAGAGCCCGACCAGCGCCGATCCGAAGAGCATCGCGTTACTCACCTGGTTGGGGAGGCTGGAGTCCCTGGGATCAGACGAACCAAAAGAAAGGCCCACGATCGTGAGGCCCAGCCACCCGATGGCGCACGCCCACCAGTTGGCCAAAACGCGCGGTGGGAGCTCCGCCCCCGTGTTCTCGACCATCTCGCGGGCCAGGCGGTACGGCATGTAAAGACTGAGCGGCGGGACGACGAGAGCGGCGGCGACGAACCATGCAGAGTGCTTGGTGCCCAGCCTCAACGCCCGCACGTTGATGTAGGCGCGCGTGAACCACGCCACGAAGACCGGAATCATCACGGGCAGGATCAGGACCGCGCCGATCAGATAGATCGCGGCCAGGGTGTTTGCGGCCCCAAATGCTCCCAATGCGATAGCCACGTACGCGAACCCGAAGATGATCAGGGAAAGGCCGAACAGCGGCAGCAGCACTTGCAGCACCCTTCGCCGTTTCACCGGCGCGACGAAGATGTTGCCAAGGGTCTCGACTTGCGGCTCCATCGACTCCAGCGCGAGATCGATGACCAGCCACGTGATTCCCAGCAACAGCAAGCCGAGACCGAACACGATCAGGCCCCAAGCGTCCGACTGGACGGCAAAGCTCTGGTGGCGGGCGCCGTTGATCGTCAGGGCTGTCACCCGGCCGCGCAACACCTCGGCGTTGACGCCGTTGCCGGCTGTGATGGCTTCGGGCGAGACGTCGTCGGACCAGAACGTGGCCGGTCCATAGCCAGACGTGAAATAGACGACAGTCTCGGCGCCCGACCTGGAGCTCTGCCGCTCGACGCGCGCGACCACCAGATCCTGCAGGGAGCGGCAATCCCAGGCCTGGTTTGATCCGCATGGTGGCGCCGCCTGATATGCCGCGTACGTGCTGTACCCGCTGATTCCTACGCTCAGCGCGAACACCCCGATCACGGTCGTCAACAACGCTCGCCATGTTCGGCGAAGGAACTCGCCTGGTCCCAGGCTGACGATTGTCCGTAGCCGGACGATCGGCCTGACGTCGCCGGTGAAGAGGACTGGGAGCATGCGGATCGACACCACGAGATACGCGGCGATGATCATGAACGGGATCGCGAGCAGCAGCCGGCTCACTGTTGAGTTTCGGCTGCAGTTTGACGGAGGGCGGCGGGCATCGGACCCGCCGCCCCGAAGTTACCCGCTACGCGGTCTGGGCCTGCTGCCCGGCCCCGACCTCCTGGGCGGCCGTCGGGTCGCTTTCGAAGATGCCGAAGACGTTGCCCTCGGTGTCCTTGCAGTAGGCGAAGTAGCCTTGTCCCGGTACCGCGGTCTTCTCCTGCAGCACCTTGCCACCCGCGCCCTTCACCGCCGCGGCGCCGTCCTCCCACTTGCCGACGGTGATCGTGTTGATCACCGGCTGCTTGTGATCTGTGCGGTCCATGATCGCGCCGTCGATGCCGGTCTCGTCTTTCTCGCCTGTTGAGGCAAGCAGATAAGTGAACGGTCCACCCCAGTCCTGGAACTTCCAGCCGAACGCCTTCTCGTAGAACTCCGCCGCGCGCTTCGGATTGTCGGCCGTGATTTCGAAGTGACTGACTCGACCCATGAAACTTCCTCCCTAGAATCCGAACTCCTGCGACGAGCATAGGTCCCGACAGCCGTCTTGACGAGCCCGGAATTCGGCGCTGTTCGACTCGTTCAGGAAGAGCCGTTCGCCGAGCATCCAACGCGGTTCTCCGGTCACTCCGGATTCAACCCTCGTGCGACGATCATTCCACCATGACCGGTGCCGGCGTCGTCCTCCTGACGACCTTTCTCGCCTCCGCCGTCGAGGCGATCGAGATGGTCACGATCGTCGTCGGCGTTGGGGCCACGCGCGGTTATCGATACACGTTGCTGGGTGCCGCCGCCGGGCTCGCGGTGCTCGCCGTTGTCATCGCCGTCGGCGGCATCGCCCTCGCCGCGATACCCCTTGGTCCTCTGCGCCTGGCCGTCGGCACCCTCCTGTTGCTCTTCGGGCTCCAGTGGTATCGGAAGGGGGTCGTCCGCGTGGCGAGGCGCGGATTTGCGGGCTATCGAGGAGAGGACCAGACCGAAGGTCCTCCGACAGCGGCCGGCATCGACTGGACGGCTGCGTTCCTGGCCTTCAAAGGCGTATCGCTGGAAGGTCTCGAGATCGCGATCATCGTCGTCTCGTTCGGCGCCAGCGCAGGTGAGCTGGGGCCGGCGATCGTCGGCGGCGCGGCGGCACTGGTGGTGATCGGAGCACTGGGCTTCGCGCTCAAAGGCCCGGTCGAGAGGATCCCGCGCAGCTTTCTCCAACTGGTCGTTGGCACGATGCTCACGTCGTTCGGCACGTTCTGGGCGCTCGAAGGACTCGCCATCGATTGGCCGCAGAGCGATGCTGACATCGTCCTGCTGCTCATCTTCTATGGCATGTCGGCGGCAGCCTTCATCGTCCTGGAGCGCCGCGTGCGGAAGCAAACGCTGCAAGCCGCGCAGTCATGACCACTGTCTGGAAAGTCGTAGTCGCAGTCGCCAGGTTCCTCTACGGCTACGTGGTGGGCGATGACCTGCTGCTGGCGGTCGTGATGGTTCTCGGCATCGTGGCCACCGGCTTTCTGGTCGCAACGAAAGTCAACGCCTGGTGGCTCGTTCCACTTCTGGCCGTGGCGATGACCGGACTCGACCTGTGGCGTAGGAGACGGGCCTGACCGGCTACGTCCATCAGTTCGGTTACCTGGCCGTGCTCGTGATCATCGGCCTCGAGTCGCTGGGCGTTCCGGCGCCGGGGGAGACAACCCTGATCACGGCCGCTCTCTACGCCGGCGCCACCCACAACCTGAACATCGTCGGCGTCATCGGCGCGGCGGCAGCCGGAGCAATCATCGGCGACAACATCGGCTACCTGATCGGGCATTGGGGCGGCTACCGGCTTCTGGTTCGCTATGGCCGATACATCGGGCTCGGCCAGCGGAGAGTGAGAGTGCTGCACTACCTGTTCAGGCGATATGGCGGCGCCGTCGTCTTCTTTGGTCGTTTTGTCTCCATTCTTCGCGCCTACGCCGCTTTCTTTGCCGGCACCGCCCGCATGCCGTGGCGGCAGTTCATTGTCTACAACGCTGCGGGTGGCGTGGTCTGGGCAACGCTCTATGGCACGGCTGCCTACACGCTGGGCAAAGCGATCGACGCGCTCAGCCGGCCACTTGCGATCGGTTTCGTCATCGCGGCCGTGGTCGCGATCGTGACGGGAGTCTGGATCATCCGGACGAACGAAAAGCGTCTCGAGGAGCTCGCCGAGAAAGCATTCCCGGGACCGCTGCCGGGGTATCCCCCGTCGACCGGCGCGTGAGCCTGGCTATGAAGCCGCAATCTCAAAACTCAAGGAGACTTTGACGCGTAGGCCAGGATCTTTCCGTTGTGTCGCGCCGCCAGGATGGCGCCCGCAGGCCGGCCCTTGACCTGATAGATCGGCGTCCCCGGATCCAGGAATGCCGCGTCACCATCCTTTGGGTGGTAGTTCGGGTCGCAGACGTTGCCGGCGACCTTGAACTTCACATGAGCGACCACCGGACCAAGGTCAGCCTCTTGCAGGCTCGTCGGCGCTCCGGGGCCGGCTACAAACTGCGTGGAGCCGACCTGTATGAAGTCGACCCATTCGATTTGAACATTGCTGCAGCCAGGTCTAGACCCAAACGCCTGGCAGCCAGTGACCACAAGCAACGTAAGGGCGATGATCAGCCGACCCATCAGCTCATACACGTCCGTCGAGCTGCTGGGGTAACTCGTCTAGTGATGCCGATGTTCGCCCGAGCTCGAGAGGTACTTCTCCGGGTCCTTGTCGAAGGCCTGCTTGCATCCCGCTGAGCAGAAGTAGTACGTCTGGCCATCGCGGAACGACCGATACTCGGCCGTCGACTTGTCGACGCTCATTCCGCAGACGGGATCGATTGCAGCTCCCTTGGCTTCCATCTCTTCTCCCTCGCTTGGCTGGCCGGCTTCCAACACATGTCCATCTCTGATTGCCGGTGACGTATACCTTGCGGGATTCCTCTCAAACGCCGACTGGCAGGCGGCAGAGCAGAAGTAGTAGGTAGTGCCGTCGTGTTCGGCCCGATGGCTCGAGCCGGCCGGATCGACGGTCATGCCACAAACTGGGTCGCGCGCCAGCTCTGATAACGCTGCCGCGGGGGTCGCCATCGCACGCAGCATCCGCACGCCTCCGGTCGTTAGGAATCGCCAGCCGACAAGCGCGATCAACGCAATCGACGCGAGGTCGAGAGCAGTTGTGTAATTCAGGCTTGGTCGCGTCTCGAAGACGTTGACGTGGAAATGCGCAGGCGCCAGTCCCAGCAGTTGGAACGCACCGCCGATCAGAAAGCCGGCGAGAGCGATTGCGACATACGAAACGCCCAGCAGGTAGAGCGACATCCGCCCGCCGTAGTACTTCCGATAGATGTTGACGATGGGCAGGATGATCAGGTCCGCGAAGATGAAGCTGATCACCCCGCCGAAGCTGATGCCGCCGTTCCAGAGCACAGCGGCCAGCGGCACGTTGCCCACCGAGCACACGAAGCTGAGCATCGAGATGACCGGGCCGACCAGAGGGCTCCAGAACTCGTTCAACGCCGGATGATCGGTCAGGAAGAACGCCTGCCAGAAGCTGGTCGGCACCCACGCAGCGAGTGCGCCGGCGATGAGGATGCCGATTCCGAGATCGCTGTACATGCTGTAGATGTCATGGCCGAAGTAGTGAGAGATCGCAGTGAAGGCCCGCGCTGAAAAGAGCCGGCGCAGAAACGGACCATCGGTGATGGTCATGTCGTGCTCGCCGTGCCCCTCCATGGTCGAGCCCACGATTCCGCGCTCCGCCTGCCGCCGTGCCGCCTCGACCATCCGAGGCCGCAAGGTGACCTTGAAGAGAATCCAGAGGATTACGGCCATGAGCAGTCCGCCGGCGAACTCGGCGGCCAGGAACGGCCAGCCGAGCAGTATCAACAGGATCAGGCCAAGCTCGAAGACCAGGTTGGTCGAGGCGAATTCAAAGATGATCGCGTTGACGAAGCTGGCGCCGCGGCGAAAGAGCGCGCGGGCCACCGCGACCGCCGCATAAGAGCACGACGAGCTCGCGGCGCCGAAGCCGCACGCCAGCACAAAGCCCTTGAAGTCGGGCCGGCCGAGGACGCTCGCGACAGCACGCTTGGAGATCACTGTTTGCACGACCGCGGAGAGCAGGAAGCCGAGCGTCAGCGGCCACAGGATCTCCCAGAACATGAAGAAGGACGCCTGCAGAGCGCGAAGGATCGCGTCAACGACAAACAACGATTAACTCCTGACCAGCCGCTCGACGGCCTGGTTGAGCTCGCGGACCTTGCGCTTGCCGTCCCCGGACTGGATCGCCTCGGCGACGCAGTGCTCGGTGTGGTCGGCGAGCAGTCGCAGGGCAACGCTCTCAAGTGCCGCCTTGGTGGCGTTGACCTGGGTCAGGACGTCGATGCAGTAGCGGTCGTCATCGACCATCTTCTGGATCCCCCGAACCTGGCCCTCGATTCGCCGCAGCCGCGACTGGATGCTCCTTTTGTCTTTGGTGTAACCTGGCATGGATGCATGATACCCACCCGGGGTATATGCCTGCCGACCATCATTCCCCCGAGATGCCGCCGCACCGAGCTTCGGGCCATGCAGGTCACACAGGGATGCCCGTCGCCGCGATGGTTCGCGACCACCGCAACCGGTTCCTGGTCGCGGCGATATTTTCGGTGCCGATCCTGCTCTGGTCCCCGATAGGCCGGCAGGTCCTGCACTTCAGTGTCCCGGCGCCGTTTGGGCTGCGCGACGACTGGTTCCAGCTGCTCGTCAGCCTGCCCGTCATCGCTTACTCGTGCTGGGTCTTCTTCGGCGGCGCGGTGAGCGCGCTCCGCGCGAGAACGCTTGACATGAACGTGCTGGTGGCGATCGCGGTCGCGTCCGGCTGGCTCTACTCGGTGGCAGTCACGCTGCGCGGCGGTGGCGACGTCTTCTACGAGGCCTCCGCGGTGTTAGCCACGTTTGTGCTGCTGGGCCACTGGCTCGAGATGCGAGCCCGAGGAGGCGCCAGCGAGGCGATTCAAACCCTGCTGAACCTCGCGCCACCACGAGCCGTTGTCATCAGAGGTGGCCAGGAGCTCGAGGTACCCACATCACAGGTCCAGGTCGGCGACCTGCTTCTGATCCGCCCCGGGGCGAGGATTGCCGTGGATGCAGCCGTCGAGGAGGGCACCAGTGAGGTCGACGAATCCCTCGTCACGGGCGAGAGCCTTCCGGTTTCGAAGAGCCCTGGCTCGACACTGATCGGCGGATCGATCAACAGGAACGGCACGCTGCGCGCTCGAGCGACGCGGGTCGGGGCGGACACCGCGCTCGCCCAGATCGTGAAGCTGGTGCAGGAGGCGCAGAATTCGAAGGCGCCCGCCCAACGCCTGGCGGATCGGGCTGCGTTCTGGCTGGTGCTGGTGGCGCTGGCGGGTGGCGGGCTCACTCTGGTCGTGTGGTTGCTGGCGACCCATTCGTTCACAACGGCGATCCTGTTCGCGATCACTGTCGTTGTCGTTACGTGCCCTGACGCCCTTGGCCTCGCGACGCCCGCCGCCATCATGGTCGGAAGCACACTCGGCGCAAAACGCGGAATCCTGTTCAAGAATGCGGCCGCGATCGAAGCCTCGGCGCGGGTTCAGGTCGTTGTCATGGACAAGACCGGCACGCTGACCAAGGGTGAGCCTGAGGTCACATCGATCGAGACCGCTGGTTGGGCGCAGGAGCAGCTCCTCTCGCTCGCCGCAGGTGTTGAGCGCGAGTCCGAGCATCCGTTGGCAAAAGCCATCGTTGACCGCGCGACGGTCGCAACGGCGACACCTCCGCCCGCCGCCAATTTCGAGAACGTGCCGGGCCACGGAGCGGTGGCGATCGTCGACGGGCATCGAGTCGCCGTCGGCAACATGCGGTTGATGGAACGCGAGGGAGTCAGTCTGGACGGATTTGCTCAGAAGCGCGACCAGATGTCGGCCGAAGGCCGCACCGTGGTCGTCGTGGCGGTGGACCGCAAGCCCGCCGGACTCATCGGTATTAGCGATGCACCTCGTCCAACGTCGAAGGCCGCTGTGGCCTCACTTCAAAGCGAAGGCATCTCTGTTGTGATGCTGACCGGGGACAATCGCGCCACCGCGGAGCGCATTGCACGTGAGCTGGGCATCACCGAGGTCATCGCCGAGGTGCTGCCTCAGGACAAGGCGAGCAAGATTAAAGAGCTGCAGAGCGCCGGACGGAACGTGGCCATGGTCGGCGACGGTGTGAACGACGCTCCTGCGCTTGCACAGGCCGATCTGGGAATCGCCATCGGCGCCGGGACCGATGTTGCGATAGAGACCGCAGATGTGGTTCTGATGCGCTCGGATCCGTTAGACGTTCCAACCGCGTGCCAGATCGGCCGCGCGACGCTTCGCAAGATGCGACAGAACCTGGCGTGGGCCGTCGGTTACAACACGATCGCGATTCCGATCGCCGCCGGCTTGTTCGAGCCGGTGTTCGGATTGGTCCTGCGCCCTGAGATCGCTGCGCTGTCGATGTCAGGTTCGACCGTCCTGGTCACCGTCAACGCGCTGCTGTTGAGGCGATTGCGCCTGCCCACTGCTCAGTAAGTCCTCTTCAGAGGAACAGAATTAGCGACACGAGCACCGGAGAGGGCAAGGTTGTCGTGAACCGGTCTATGTCGCTTGACGGCTTCATCGCCGGTCCCGACGACGCGATGAGCTGGATCTTTGACTTCATGGCGCCGGATGCGTTTCCGGAGATCGCTGCGGCCACCGGCGCCATGCTCGTCGGGCGGCGGACCTATGAGGTGGGCAAGAGGCAGAGGGACGCCGACGAGCGTGGCGGCAAAGAATACGGCGGGGGATGGTCCGGACCCGTGTTCGTCCTCACCCATAGGCCACCGGAGCCGCCGGACCCGGCGGTCAAGTTCCTCACCGGTGACATCGGGGAAGCGGTCGCCATGGCGCGAAGCGCCGCGGGCGGCAAGAACCTGGAGGTCCTCGGCACCGACGTGGCTTGCCAGTGCCTGGGGCGCGGGCTCGTCGAGGAGATCCTGGTGTATGTAGTGCCGGTCCTGCTCGGCGACGGCATTCGCTTCTCCTGCCCAGGCCTCGCCAGGATGGACCTGGAACCGATCAGCAGCACGCAGTCGGGCGCCATCACCATCCTCCGGTTCGGCGTCCGCGCGTAGTCCCGTCGTGCGCTTCCCGCTGTCGACGGTGTCCGCAGCGGCTATTCCGGCGGTGGATGAGACCCGGATGCATCGTCCGCGGGATGCGATGCATCAGTGACCTGTCTTTTCGTCGCAGCCATCTCGCGCTTGATGTGGGCCTCATCCCGGGCAATAACGGCTCGGGCCCGATCAAGCGCAGCCCGCGATCGGGCCAGGCGATCGGCCGCACGAGCGAGGACCGCCTCGCTAGTGCGAATGCCCTCCGCTTGTCGTACTAGAACGTCCGGGGTGGCCTCATGAAGGCGTTCAGCCCGCTCGTCGAGGATGGCCGATCGCCGGGCCAGTTCCTGTTCCTGAGCGTCCAACCGGCGTTCCCGCTCGTCCGCCTTGGCCTGCCGGTCGTCCGCAATCTTCTCGCGCTCGCCGGCGATTCTCTCGCGCTCATCTGCGATGTGATCACGCTCGTCGGCGATGCGATCGCGCGCTCCTTTGTCGGCCTCGATTCGATCAGACCGCTCAGCCCGACTGCGTCGGACTTCGGCGTCTACATCGCTCTGGTCCTCTCGCGCGTGCCGGTCGGCCTGCTCGTGCTTTCCTCTCGCCGGGTCTCCAATCGTGCTCACGACGGTAGTTACCAGGCGTCACGCGGCACTGGGCGAAGCGACTTTTTGGTCGGGTCGTCCCGTGCCTGGTCGGGCAGAACCACCACGCGGATGTGCCGACATGAATCGTCAGCGCGCAGGGCCTGCATGAACTGAACATTACCCGCACGTCTCAACACGAGGTGAACGAAGATCGCATTGGGAGCGATCTGCTTGGCTCGCGCCAGCGCATCAGTCTCATCGCTAGCGAGAACGACGCTGTAGCCGTCGTGCTCCAGGCGTTGCTGATTGGCCTGCTGCGAAGTTAGGTCGTCGTCGACGAGAAGAGCGGTCGCGACTCGGTTGGTGTCCAAATCCTGATCTCGCGGTACTTCTCAGCTAAGGCATCGGCAGGTTCGTGGAAGGAAACGCGAGCCTGTCGCTGCCGTCCAGTCTAGTTCGCCGTCACCAGGTCAAGGTCGAATTACCCCACGGTGTGCCCAGCGGCGGCGCATCGGCCTCGAACCGCGCCGAGAGCGAGCGGCGGTTCTGCCTGCAACCGGCGCAGCCGGTGCCGGTGCAACCTCTTCGAGGTAGCGCCAATCTCCAGAGCGCGCAAACGCCGCTGCGTCCACTGAGAGGAGAGCCGGCGCGCCCTGGCGGCGCAGCTTTCCCCACTTCTCGTGGTCCTCAGCCGTGAGGAAAGTGAGCGCGCGACCGGTCTTTCCGTTGCGTGCTGTGCGGCCGACTCGGTGGGTCAACGCTTCGGCTGTGTCGGGAAGCTCGTAGTTGATCACGAGGCCAACATGGCTCAGATCGAGGCCGCGAGCAGCGACATTGGTTGCGACCAGGATGTCTGCGCGCTGGTTCCGAAACGAATCCATGACCGTGGCGCGTTCGCTCTGGGCCATGTTCCCTTGCAGTTCCACAGATTTGTGGCCCAGACGCCGCAGCTCGCGGTTCAGCTTGCGGACTCCATGCTTGGTGCGCCCGAATACGATCGCGGGCGGATGCTGATGCAGGATATCGCTGAGCAATCGCAGCTTCAGCCCGGCGTTGGTGTGGACCAATCCGTGCTCCAGCAGCGATGGCCCCTCGGCGGGGATCTTCACATGCAGCGGGTGCTGTAAGTGTTTGTCGATCATCCTCGAGACCCAATCCGGCATCGTTGCCGACGCCAGCACCGTCTGGGCCGAGTAGATCAGGCCAAGGATCCGTTCGACGTCAGGCGCAAAGCCGGCGTCAAACATCTGGTCGGCCTCGTCGAGGACTAGGTATTCGACGCGGCTGAGGGAGAGGACCCTCCGCTTGACCATGTCGAGAATCCGTCCCGGGGTCCCGATCACCACGTCAGCTCCGCGCTTCAGACCTTGCAACTGCTGGTGGTAGCCGACGCCTCCGTCAAGCAGTACGCATCGAAGTCCGGAATCCAAAGACTTGAAAACGGCGTCGACCTGGATCGCAAGCTCGCGTGTGGGCGCCACCACGAGAGCCCGGGGGCCGGGCCTTCCAGTCTCAAACCGTTCCACGATCGGGATCAGGAAGGCAATTGTCTTGCCGCTCCCCGTGGGCGATTGGATGACCACGTCTCGTCCGTCGAGCAGGGAGGGGATCGATTCCAGCTGAACGCGATTGGGGTTATTGATGTCTTGCCGGGTCAGCGCGGCCAAAACGCGCGTGCTGACGCCGGCTTCGGCGAATGTTTGCAACGAAGCTCCAGGGTGCCTCTCTCTT
>DATEGL010000319.1:0-3422 GCA_035280145.1 Candidatus Dormiibacterota bacterium
GCCGATGTACCATGCAACGAATCTAATTTCTGGATCGTTATACAGATCGAGGTTTACGTCAGTGCAACGGTCGAGGTTGGAATCGGACAAGGGCAAGTGTTCTTGTGGTCGCCGACTGAAAGACGCCGCGATCTACACGTATCGCTCCCGCACTGACCGATTCCTTTTCCACCGCTGCGAGTGCGGCTCGGAGTGGACTGAGCACCAGACCGACATCGACCCGACGGACCCCGTCTCTTCGGACGAGGTGATCGAGGTCCACAAGCGCCTCGCCACGTTCGAAGGCTCGATCGCGGAGCTCCTCCAGCCTCACTCGGCCTGATCCGGAACCCGCCGAGCCGGCGGCCTAGCCCACCAGCCGAGCGCGCCGACTAGCCATACACGTGGTAGCTGATCACCCCCGGGTTCAGCCCCGCACGCAGCGAATACTCCACGTTCTTTGGCACGAACATCCAGTCTCCCGTCCGCAGCTCGCGGCCGTCGTCCAGGATCAGCGTGCCCGAGATCACGATCCGGAACAGGTCGCGCTTGTGCGAGTGGCTCGGGACGATGGCGCCCGGACCCATGTGGGTCAGGAAGCCAAACACCGGACCGTCGAGCCTCACGGGCAGCTGCCACTGGCTGATCCCTGGCGGCATGCCGGGCCGAAACTGGTCGAAAAGGACGTCGTTGATGCCGCGGTCCAGCGATGTGATGACGCCATCGCCTAGCTTTTTCAGGGCTTCGGCGACGCGGCGCTTGCCTTCCTCGCCTTCGATGATCCTGTCGTCTGGCGTGTAACGGCTCACGTGATTGCCCCTCCCATGCAGAGCCACGATCCGACGGCATCTGGGAACCCGCTGAGAAAAGTACTCACCCGCTAAGGCTTGTCAAGGTTGCGAGGCACAATCCCGTGGGCGAGCGCCCACGTCGCAACCTCGGTGCGGGAACGCACCCCCAGCTTGTTGCGGATCCGCTCGACGTGGCCCTCGGCGGTCCGCTCGGCGATGAACAGCTTTGCCGCGATCTGCTTGTTGGTCCAGCCGGCCGCGACCATCGCGACGACCTCGCGCTCGCGGCGGCTCAACGGACCTGCGTTCTCGGCCAGCGGCTCGGGCCTGTCCTCGTTCAGCGCGTACTTGATTGCGTGCTCCGTGGTCAGGGCGAGACCCTCACTCCAGCTGGAGTCGGCCTTTCGAGCGCCGAGCAGCGTCCTGGCGTTTCGGGAAGCCTCGTCCAGCTGACCAACTCGCACCGACCAGGCGGTCAACGACCACTCGCGAGACATGCGGTCGACGACCGCGGCGAGGCGAATGGCGCGCTCCTTGTCCCCCTGTTTCGACGCGGCCAGGGCTAGCCCGCCGATCGACCAGATCATCCCGAACGGGTCGTCAAGCTCGCGGAAGGTGCGGAGGGCTTCGGACCAGTGGCCGGCGGCTTCCTGCACGCGGCCGAGGCCAAACTCGGCGCTCGCCAGACTCTCGAGGTATTTCGCCGTGGTGGCGTCATCGTGCGCAGCTCGGCTGAAAGCCAGGCATTCATCGAGCATCGCCAGCGCCTCCTGCGGCTGACCCAGCTCTGTGGCAACGACGGCGATCTGGTTCTGTACCTCGATCGCAAGTCGGCGGTCGCGGGACTCTTTCAGCAGGGTCAGGGCTTCGTCATAGACTCTCCGCGCGGCGGCCGGTTGGTTGGCGCCGTGGTAGACACCACCCGCGCCACTCAACACCTCGGCGAGCAGTTCGGGATCGTGGAGCTTTCGAGCCACACCGATGCTCTCGTCGGCCAGCCTCCTCGCCTGGCCGTGGTCGCCCTGGCGCATCGTCAGACGAGCCGCCAGGTTCAGGGCCCGGGCGCGACCAGGCGCCGCAGCAGACGGTCGCGCAGCAAGCTCCAGGAGCAGTGGCCTCGATCGGGAGGTCTCGCTGAAACCGGCGTCGGCGACCTCCAGGGCAAGCTGGAGCCCGCCGTCGTCGAGGTTCTCTTTAGCCCAGCCGACGGCCGCCCAGAAGTTGGCAGCCTCTCGCGACGACCACTTCTGCGAGCGGAAGTACTCGAAATGACGGCGGTGGATGGGGTGGTCCTCTCCAGCCTCGCGCAGCCTGTCGAGCGCGTAGTCGTGATGCGACTCCAGGAGTCGGAATCGCCTGCTGTCTGGAAGCCTGTCCGCCACCACCATCGACTTCTGCACCAGCCCAGTCAGCACGCCCAGCACGTCACGTCCGCCACGCTCCGAGCAGACGGCTACCGCGGCTTCGATGGTGAATCCGCCCTGGAAGACCGCCAGGCGACGGAACAGCTGCGTTTCGGCGGATGTCAAGAGGCGGTGACTCCAGTCGATCGCGGCGGCCATCGTTTGCTGGCGCTCGGGCGCCGTCCGCGGCCCTGACGCGAGGAGCCGGAACCGGTCGTTGAGATTCGCCAGCAACTCCTGCTCGGACATGAGGTCGAGGCGCGCCGCGGCCATCTCGATGGCCAGAGGCAGGCCGTCGAGGCGGCCGCAGATCGCCGACACGGGATTGCGATTGGCCGTGTCCAGCTTGAACTCGGGCACGACCAGCCTGGCCCTCGCCTCGAAGAGGTTGACCGCGTCCGGGTCATGGAGCGATGACACCGCCCACCGGACTTCGCCCGGGACGCCAAGCGGTTCGCGGCTCGTGGCGAGGATCCGAACCTCAGGGCACTTGTCGAGCACGCCCTGGCAGAACCGAGCTGATTCGGCGACCAGGTGCTCGCAGTTGTCGAGGATGAGAAGTACGCGCCGCGCGGCGAGCCAGGACGCGACCACCTGCAGCGGCTCGCCGTGTCCCGGAAGCTCCAGGCACGCGACGACCGCGCCGGCGACGTCGCTTGCCGGCGCGAGCTCAACCCAGCACACTCCGTCGGGCCAGGTTTCATGGGTGGCTCTCGCGACCTCTGCCGCGAGCCGGCTCTTGCCCGCGCCTCCGGTGCCGACGAGCGTGACCAGTCGCGAGCTGCGCAGCAGCGCTTTCAGAGAGCGCAAATCTGCCTCGCGATCCACAAAGCTCGTGAGATGGCGAGGCAGTTTGTCGGGCACCGCCGCGGCCTCCCGGCCGGGGGATGCCACCCCATCCACGGCGGTATCTTCGCGTAGCCCGCGCGTAAAGCCAAGAGTTGCCGCGATGACAAGCGAGAGAGAGGGACTGGGGAGTCCCTCTCTCAGCGCGGCGCACCCCAGGGGTAGAAGGGTGCACGAGCGTTCCTTCAGTCCAGCTCCCGGTACCCGTGGTTTGTGTGCTGCGACGCCGGCGCCGGCGCCTGCTGGCTCGGGTTGTCCTGACCCGTGCCCGGTGCGGCGTAGGTCTGGCTCGGGGTCACCGCGGCGCCACTGCCGGCCACGCCTCTGACGAGGTAGCCACCCATGGCGGCGAGCCCCAGCGCGACGATGATCAGGATCGCCGCGACGAAGGTCCTGGAGACTG